>NZ_JAVCVL010000144.1:0-7101 GCF_032917815.1 Clavibacter sp. MX14-G9D
GCCGCCCCCTGCGGTGCCGCCCCTGCCCTACCCGCCTGCCGGCGGCCCGATCCGCCCGGCCGCACCGGCCGCGTCGGCCGCACCCACCCCGCCTCCCGCATCCCCGCCGCGCGGTCCCCGCCGGACGGCCCTCTGGGTCGGCGGCGCCATCCTGCTCGTGCTCCTCCTCATCGGCCTGTTCTACCTGGGCCAGCGCCTCGGATCCGCCGCCGCCCCGGACGCGGAGCCCGTCGCGACCGAGACCGCCGAGGCGACGCCGACTCCCACCCCGACGCCGACGGATCCCGTCCAGGGGCCTGCGGCGGCGGGCGTCCAGGCGTGGGACGCGCTGCTCGGCGGGGAGTGCATCGAGCCGTACGCGACGCCGTGGGAGGAGGAGTTCACGGTCGTCGACTGCGGGTCCGAGCACCACGCGCAGATGGTCGCCCGCGTCGCCCTGCCGCAGGAGGGCGACGAGTTCCCCGGCGAGGACGCCGTGCGCGACTCCGCCGACGAGCTCTGCATCGCCGACACGGTGATCGACTACGCCGCGGCGCGCGCCTACGACGACGTGCAGTACCAGTCGGCGTACCCGATCAGCCAGGACGAGTGGACGGCGGGCGACCGCGACGTCTACTGCTTCGTCTCGCGCGCCGGCGGCGGCACGTTCACCGGCACCATCGGCGTCCCGCAGCCGCCCGTCGTCCCCTAGCGGAGCGCGGGCGGCGTGCCGCGCACCGTCCGCGCGTCGCGCACCGGCGCGGCGAGGACGGGGCGCGTCAGAGCTCGGACTCGACCGGCTCCGGATCCAGCAGCTCCGTGACGCCCGACAGCACCTCGTCGGGACGGAACGGGTAGCGCTCGATCTCGGCGCGGTCGCTGATGCCCGTGAGCACGAGCACGGTGTGGAGGCCCGCCTCGATGCCCGCGATGATGTCGGTGTCCATGCGGTCGCCGATCATGCCGGTGCTCTCGGAGTGCGCCCCGATCTTGTTGAGGGCGGAGCGGAACATCATCGGGTTCGGCTTGCCGACGATGTAGGGCTCCTTGCCGGTGGCCTTGCTGATGAGGGCGAGCACCGCGCCGGTGGCCGGCAGCACGCCCTCGGCGCTCGGGCCCGTCGCGTCGGGGTTGGTCGCGATGTAGCGCGCACCGCCGTTGATGAGGCGGATCGCGCGCGTGATCGCCTCGAACGAGTAGTTGCGGGTCTCGCCGATGACCACGAAGTCGGGCTGCGTGTCGGTCATGATGAAGCCCGCCTCGTGCAGCGCCGTCGTGAGCCCGGCCTCGCCGATGACGAACGCGGAACCGCCGGGCATCTGCTGCTCGAGGAACGCGGCGGTCGCGAGCGCGCTCGTCCAGATCGCCGACTCGGGCACGTGCAGGCCGGATGCGCGGAGCCGCGCCGAGAGGTCCCGCGGCGTGAAGATGCTGTTGTTGGTGAGCACGAGGAAGGGCTTCCCCTGGTCCTGCCACTGCTGGATCAGCGCCGCCGCGCCCGGGAGCGCCTGGTTCTCGTGCACCAGGACGCCGTCCATGTCGGTGAGCCAGCAGTCCATCTCGTCGCGCGTCGCCATGGGGTTCCCTCTCGTCGTGCTGACGAGGCTACTGCCGCCGGGTGGACGCCCGCCGGGTCGCGACGGGCCGCGGCGCGCGCCCGATCGGACGGCGCTCCCCGGTGTCGGCGCGCCGCCGTAGGGTCGGCGCATGCACGCACTGCCGACCGGATCCCTGCGCCTCGTCCACCTCAGCGACACCCACCTGCTCCGCGACGGCGGGCTCCACCAGGGCCTCGTCGACACGGTCGCCGCCCTCGACCGCGTGCTCGTCGAGGCCGACCGCATCCCCCACGTGCGGCTCCTGGTCGGCTCCGGCGACCTCTCCGAGGACGGCACGCCGGAGTCGTACGCGCTGCTGCGCGAGCGGCTGGACCCGTGGGCCGCGCGCCGCGGCGCCGCCGTCGTGCTCGCCCCCGGCAACCACGACGTGCGCTCCGGGTTCCGCCTGGTGCTCGGCGACGGGCACGGCGGCCCCGGCACGGACGACGGCCGGGACCCGGCCGCGATCCCGCCCGTCGACGGCGTCACCGTCGTGGACGGCTGGCGCGTCGCGACCCTCGACACCTCGGTGCCCGGCAAGGGCTACGGCGCCCTCCGCGCGCAGCAGCTCGACGCGCTGCGGGAGCTGCTCGCGACCCCGTCCGAGCACGGCACGGTCCTCGTGCTGCACCACCCGCCGCTGCCCGCGCCGACCACGCTGCACGAGTCGCTCGCGCTGCAGCGGCCGGACGTCCTCGCGGACATCGTGCGGGGGAGCGACGTGCGGGTCATCCTCTCGGGTCACTACCACCACCACGTCGTCGGCGCGCTGGCGGGCGTGCCCGTGCTGGTGGCCCCGGGCGTCGCGAACGAGACCGACGTGGCGGCGGAGCCGGGCACCGAGCGCATCGTGCGCGGGTCCGGCTTCCTCGTCGTCGACGTGCATCCGGAGGGCGGGGTCACCTCGGTCGTCGTCCGGGCACACGCGGAGGGCGACGGGGACGAGGTCGCGCTGCTCGACGCGCAGCTCGTGCAGCGGATCATCGCGTCGTCGGGAGCGCCCGAGCCCGCGTGACGGCCGCTGCGCGGGCGCGGCCGGACATGAGGAGAGGCGGCGACCCGTGGGGTCGCCGCCTCTCCTGGTGCTGCTGGTCTACTTGAAGACGTCCTTGACGTTCTCGCCGGCCTTCTTGGCGGACGCGGCGGCCTGGTCCTTCTGGCCCTCGGCCTTGAGGTTCTCGTCGCCCTTGTGGTCGCCGAGCGCCTCCTTGGCCTTGCCCGCGATGTCCTGAGCAGCGTTCTTGATCTTGTCGTCGAGACCCATGATCTCCTCCTCACTGAGGCCACCGGGTGCGGCCTTCGAATGGACTGTAGGACCGGTGGCTCCTGGATGCCTGACAGATGCGGGGTGCGTGTCCGCTGAGCGAATGGCCCCCCGCGCGGTGTCCTGCGCGGGTTCGCGCCCGGGCCTTCCGCCGGGACCCGTGCCGCCCCTAGGCTCCGGGACCGTGGTCCTCCTCGGTCTCCTCCCCCTCCTCGTGGCGGCGTGCGCGCTCGTCGACCTCGTCACGCGGCCGGACGACCGGGTGAAGCACCTGCCCAAGCTCGTCTGGATCCTGCTGATCGTCCTCCTGCCGCTCGTCGGGAGCATCGTATGGTTCTGCGTCGGCCACGACTGGGACGCCCGCCTCGAGCAGGTGGGCCCGCCGGACCGGAGCGCCGCCTACGAGCGCGCGGCGGTGGCGGTCGACCGGCGCGTGCGGAGCACGGAGCAGCAGCTCGCCGACCTCGAGGAGGAGGAGCGCCGCCACGCGGAGCTCGGGCGCATGCGGCAGCTCCGGGCGGAGCAGGCGGTGCAGGCCGCGCGCGCCGCGGGTCCCGCGCGGGAGCGGCGCGCCCTGGGGCCCGGCGGGACGCCCGAGGCCTAGGCGTCCTCGCCGGAGGGGCACGCGTCCCTCCCCATGTCCCGGACCCGTCCGACCGCCCCGCGGGGTCGACCGACGGGCGGCGGGGTCGGGGGCGGATGGGAGCATGGCCCCATGCCCGACACCGTCTCCCCGCCGTCCGCCGCCGCGACCTCCGACCTCCGGTCCGCCGCCCGCGAGCACCTCTCCCGGCTGGTCGGCGTCGCGGGAGCCGACTTCCACGACGGGCAGTTCGAGGCCATCGAGGCGCTCGTCCAGGACCGGTCCCGCGCCCTCGTCGTGCAGCGCACGGGGTGGGGGAAGTCCGCGGTCTACTTCGTCGCGACCCTGCTCCTCCGGCAGCAGGGCCTCGGGCCCACGCTGCTGGTGTCGCCGCTCCTCGCGCTCATGCGCGACCAGGTCGCCGCCGCCCGACGGGCGGGGGTCCGCGCCGTCGCCATGAACTCCAGCAACGCGCACGAGTGGGACGACCTGCTCCGGGCGCTCGAGGCCGACGAGGTCGACCTCCTCCTCGTCTCGCCGGAGCGCCTCAACAACCCGCGCTTCCGCGACGAGCAGCTGCCCGCGCTGCGGGCCCGCCTCGGGCTCCTCGTGGTCGACGAGGCGCACTGCATCTCCGACTGGGGGCACGACTTCCGGCCCGACTACCGCCGCCTCCGCGACCTCATCTCCTCCGTCGACGAGCGCGTGCCCGTCCTCGCCACCACGGCCACCGCGAACTCGCGCGTCGTCGCCGACGTCGAGGAGCAGCTGAGCGTCGGATCCACGGGAGGCGGCGCCGTGGAGACCGAGCGCGTGCCGGTGGTCACCATCCGCGGGCCGCTGGCCCGCCGGTCGCTGCGGCTCGGCGTGCTCCGGCTCGAGAGCAGCAGGGACCGCCTCGGGTGGCTCCTCAGCCACCTCGACGAGCTGCCCGGCAGCGGCATCGTCTACGCGCTCACGGTGTCCGCCGCGCAGGACACCGCGCGGCTCCTGCGCGACGCCGGCCATGCCGTGAGGGCCTACACGGGCCGCGACGACCCGGCCGACCGCGAGCAGGCCGAGGGCGAGCTGCAGCGCAACGAGGTGAAGGCGCTCGTCGCCACGAGCGCGCTCGGCATGGGCTTCGACAAGCCCGACCTCGGGTTCGTGGTGCACCTCGGCGCGCCGTCGTCGCCCGTGTCCTACTACCAGCAGGTCGGGCGCGCGGGGCGCGGGTCCGCCGACGCCGACGTGCTGCTGCTGCCGGGCCGCGAGGATCCGGACATCTGGCAGTACTTCGCCACCGCCTCCATGCCCGACGAGCAGCAGGCCGCCGCCGTCATCCAGGCGCTCGGCGAGAGCGACCGGCCGCTGTCGGTGCCCGCGCTCGAGTCGCGCGTCAGCCTCTCCCGCAGCCGGCTCGACCTGCTGCTGAAGGTGCTCGACGTCGACGGGGCCGTGCGCCGCGACACGTCGGGCTGGTCGGCCACGGGTGTCCCGTGGGTCTACGACCGGGCCCGGTACGAGCAGGTCGCGGCGGCGCGCGTCCGCGAGCAGCAGGCGATGCTCGACTACGAGACCACCCTCGGCTGCCGCATGGAGTTCCTGCAGCGCCAGCTCGACGACGACACGGCCGCCCCGTGCGGGCGCTGCGACCGGTGCGCGGGAGCGTGGTACCCGTCGTCGCTGGACCAGCAGGCGTCGGCGACCGCGTCGCAGGCGCTCGACAAGGTGGGCCTGCCGATCGAGCCGCGGCTGCGCTGGCCCGCGGGCGCGTCCAGCGTGGGGGTGCCCCTCAGCGGCGCCATCGCGGCCGGCGAGCAGGTGGACGAGGGCCGCGCCCTCGCGCGCCTCACCGACCTCGGCTGGGGCGGGCGCCTCCGCACGGTCTTCGCCTCCGGCGCGGAGGACGCCCCCGTCGACGACGCTCTCGTCGCGGCCTGCGTGCGCGTGCTCGCGGAGTGGGGCTGGGCGGAGCGGCCCCGGGCCGTCGTGCACGTGCCCTCCGCCGGACGGCCGCAGCTCGTCGGGAGCCTCGCCCAGCGCATCGCCGAGGTCGGGCGGCTGCCGTTCCTCGGCGCGCTCGACCTCGTCGACCCCGGTGCCCCCGGCGCGGCCCGCGGCAACAGCGTCTACCGGCTCCGGCGCGTGCACCCCCCGTTCCAGGTGCCCGCGCACCTGGCCGACGACCTCGCGGCCGATCCCCGGCCCGTGCTCCTCGTGGACGACCTGGTCGACACGCGGTGGACGCTCACGGTCGCCGGGCGCCTGCTCCGGAAGGCGGGTGCCACGCGCGTGCTGCCCTTCGCGCTGGCGCAGCAGGGGTAGCCGGGCGGCACGGGCGCCGCGGCGCGGAGTCAGGAGCGGTCGACGACGCCCTCGGGCGTCACGAAGACCGTGCCGCCGCCGTGCAGCCGTGCGCGCATCACCTCGAGGGCCTGCGGGTTCTCGTCCACCAGCACGAAGCGCCGGCCGAGCTCGCGGGCGGCGGCGCCCGTGGTGCCGGATCCGGCGAAGAAGTCGAGCACCCAGTCGCCCGGCCGGCTCGAGGCCTGCACGATGCGGCGCAGCACGCCGAGCGGCTTCTGGGTCGCGTACCCGGTCTTCTCGCGGCCGGTCGGCGACACGATCGTGTGCCACCACACGTCCGTCGGCAGCTTGCCGCGCTCGCGCTTCTCCGGGGTCACGAGCCCGGGCGCCATGTACGGCTCGCGGTCGACCTCCGCTGAGTCGAAGCGGTAGCGGAGCGGGTCCTTCACGTACACGAGGATCGTGTCGTGCTTCGCGGGCCAGCGGCGCCGCGACTTCGCCCCGTAGTCGTAGGCCCAGACGATCTCGTTGAGGAACGAGCGGCGGCCGAACAGGGCGTCGAGCACGACCTTCGCGTAGTGCACCTCCCGGTAGTCGAGGTGCAGGTACAGCGTGCCGGTGGGATCGAGCAGCCGCCACGCCTCGATGAGCCGGGGCTCGAGGAACTCCCAGTAGTCGGCGAACGAGTCGTCGAAGCCGTAGAGGAGCCCCTTCACGGAGTCGTAGCTGCGGCCCTGGAAGCCGACGCGGGCGCCGGGCGGCCGGGCGGGCTCGGGCGTCGCGGTGCTCGCGGGCGCGAGGCCGGGGGCGGTGTCCTCCGCGCCCCCGGCGACGGCCGCCGTGGGGCCGGCCGCGGCGTCGGCGGGGTCCGTGGCGGCCGCGTCGGGATCCGTCTCCGCGCTGCGCGTCACCGTGAGGTTCTGGCGCTCCTGGGTGCGGCCCGTGTTGAAGGGCGGGTCGAGGTAGATGAGCTGGAAGGCGCCGTCGGGGAGCGCCCGGACGGCCTCGAGGTTCTCGCCGTGGATCACGAGGTCGGGGCCGTCGGGGGTCCACGCGGGCTGGGGCACGCCCCCGAGGTTAACGGACCGTCCGGCGGGTGCCGCGCCCGCCCCGGACGGCGCCGTCGCGCGCGTGCGGCCCCCCTTTCGGGGCGCTTCCCCCGCATCCGTGCCCGGGCGGCGGTCCCCTCCACTAGGAACGACACATGAGCGATGAGCGCGACCCCGAGCGGGACGCCGGACCCCACCCCCACGATCCGCAGGCCGACGGGATCGCGCCGGACCCCGCGGACGCGGCGGCGGGGTCGACGAGCCCCTACGGCCCCGCCGACGCAGGCGCGGCCGGATCCGGACCCGGGGCCGCGGACGCGACGCCGCCCTCCGCGCCGC
>NZ_JAVCVL010000145.1:0-7034 GCF_032917815.1 Clavibacter sp. MX14-G9D
GCTCACCGGGCGATCGGGCAGCGCATCGGCGAGCGTCGCGTCCACCGCCGAGGCCTCGCCGACGCCGAGCCCCGCACCCACCGCGGATCCGGCCCGCTCGGCGCCCGCCGACGCCGGCGCCCGCGACCTCCGCATGTGCTCCATCTCCGCGCTCGCGCAGGATCCGCGGCTGGCGACGTTCGAGGGCCAGGTCCGCGACGCGGCCACCGGGCGCGTCCTGTTCGACCGGGACGGCAGCACCCCCGAGCGCACGGCGAGCGTCATGAAGGTCGTCACGTCGGCCGCCGCCCTCGCCGCGCTCGGTCCCGACCGCCGCATCGCCACCACGGTCGTCCGCGGTGCGGAGCCCGGCACCGTGGTGCTCGTCGGCGGCGGCGACCCGACCCTCTCCCGGCTCACCTCCGGCAGCTCCGTGTACCCGGGCGCCCCGCGTCTCAGCGACCTCGCGCAGCAGGTCCGCACGGCCTGGGCCGCGGATCCGTCGACGGCCGGCACGCCCATCACCCGCATCGTGCTCGACACGTCGCTCTTCTCGGGGGAGACGTGGGCGCCGTCCTGGGCGGCGACGGAGCGCCGCGCCGGGTACTCGAGCTTCATGACGCCGCTGCAGCTGGACGCCGACCGCGCGGATCCCGCCGCCGTCGTCTCCGCGCGCAGCGAGGACCCGCTGGCGCGCGTGGGCAGCACGTTCCGCTCCATGCTCGGCGCCTCGGCCGAGGTCGCGCAGGGCACCGCCCCCGCGGGCGCCGCCGTCCTCGGGAAGGTGGAGTCGCAGCCCGTCTCCTCCCTCGTCCAGACGGCGCTCATCAACTCCGACAACGTGCTCGCGGAGTCGCTCGCGCGGCTCGTCAGCATCCAGGTCGGGGCGGGGAGCACGCAGCAGTCGCTGGCCGCGGGCATCCCGAAGGCACTCGAGGCGTACGGCCTCGACACCTCCGACCTGACCATCGTCGACGGACAGGGCCTCAGCCCCGACAACCGCGTGCCGCCGTCGCTCCTGGCGCAGCTGATGATCCAGGTCGACCAGCGCCAGCAGGCGCTCGGCTACCTGCACGACGGGCTCCCGGTCGCGGGACGCACCGGCACCCTCGCGAGCCGGTTCACGGGCGACAGCTCGGTCGCCCGCGGGCACGTCGTCGCGAAGACCGGGTGGATCGACACCGGGTACACGCTCGCGGGCATCGTCGACGCGGCCGACGGCAGCACCCTGACCTTCGCCTTCTACGCCATCGGGAACGTGACCGGCGACGCGAAGGTCGCCCTCGACGCGCTGGCCGCGGGAACGTACCGCTGCGGCGCGGACCTGGGCGACGAGTGACGCGCCACCCGGACCCGGGCGGCGGATCCACGGCACCGGGCACGGCCCGGGGAAGGAGCGGCGCATGAGCAGGGCGTTGTTCATCATCGACGTGCAGAACGACTTCACGGAGGGCGGGGCGCTCGGCGTCACGGGCGGCGGCGACGTCGCCCGCGGCATCACCCGGCTCCTCGCGGCCGAGCCGTACCGCTACGACCACGTGCTCGCGTCCCGGGATTGGCACGAGGCGACGGGGGACAACGGCGGGCACTTCGCCGCCGCCGGCACCGTGCCCGACTTCTCGACCACCTGGCCGGAGCACTGCGTGCAGGGCACGCCGGGTGCCGAGTACCACCCCGACCTCGACGTCACCGCGGTCGACTTCCACCTGCGCAAGGGCCAGGGCGCTCCCGCGTACTCGATCTTCGAGGGGACGACGGAGGACGGCGTGCCGCTCGCCGACCTCCTGGTCCTCCACGACATCACGGACATCGACGTCGTCGGCATCGCCACCGACTACTGCGTGCTCGCCTCGGCGCTGGACGCCGTCCACCAGGGCAAGCGCGTGCGCGTGCTCGCCGACCTGGTCGCGGGCGTCGCCCCGGCCACCAGCACCGCGGCCCTGGAGCGGCTGCGCGACGCGGGCGCCGAGATCGTCGACGGCCCGGCCGTCTGACCGACGGACGACCGCGGCGATCCCGGCACGACGCGGACGCGCCGGCGCACGAGCCGCCGCACCAGCACCGGCACGAGCGCGACGCAGCGCACGAGCACCAGCACGGAAGAAGCGAGGACACCATGAGCGCGACCACCGAGACCGACCTCCTGTCGGGCACCCCCACCACCCTCCTCATCGGCGGGGAGCGGGTCGACGCGGAGGGCGGTGCGACGTTCGACGTCCGCGACCCGGCCACCGACGAGGTCATCGCCCGGGTGGCCGACGCGAGCCCGGCGGACGGGGCACGCGCCCTCGACGCCGCGGTCGACGCCGCGGCGGGCTGGGCGGCGACGGCGCCGCGCGTCCGCGGGGAGATCCTCCGTCGCGCGTTCGACCTGCTGCAGGAGCGCCGGGACGAGTTCGCGCTGCTCATGACGCTGGAGATGGGCAAGCCGCTCGCGGAGTCGCTCGGCGAGGTCGCCTACGGCGGCGAGTTCCTCCGCTGGTTCTCCGAGGAGGCCGTGCGCGTCACGGGCCGGTACGGCATCAACCCCGAGGGGACCGGCCGCATGATCGTGTCGCAGCACCCCGTCGGGCCGGTGCTGCTCATCACCCCGTGGAACTTCCCGCTCGCCATGGCGACCCGCAAGATCGCTCCGGCGCTCGCCGCGGGCTGCACCGTGGTCATCAAGCCGGCCGACCTCACGCCCCTCACCACGCTGCGCTTCGCCGAGCTCCTGGCGGAGGCGGGACTGCCCGCGGGCGTGCTCAACGTGATCCCCACGACCTCGGCCGCCGACGTCACCGAGCCGCTCATCGCGGACCCGCGGCTCCGCAAGCTCAGCTTCACCGGCTCCACGCCCGTCGGCCGTCAGCTCGGCGCGCAGGCCGCCCGGAACGTCCTCCGCGTCTCGCTCGAGCTGGGCGGCAACGCGCCCTTCGTCGTCTTCGCGGACTCGGACCTCGACTCGGCCGTCGACGGCGCCATGGCGGCGAAGTTCCGCAACGTCGGGCAGGCGTGCACCGCCGCCAACCGGTTCATCGTCGAGGCATCGGTCGCGGAGGCCTTCGCGGAGCGCCTGGAGGAGCGCATCGCGGCCATGCGCATCGGACGCGGCACCGAGGAGGGCGTGACGGTCGGCCCGCTCATCGACGGACGGGCGGTCGACAAGGCCGACCGCCTCGTGCGCGACGCGGTCGACCGCGGCGCCCGCGTGCGCGCGGGCGGCGAGCCCCGCGAGGGCGCCGGGCACTTCTACCCGCCGACGCTCATCACGGGCGTCGCCGAGGGGAGCGACATCCTCCGCGAGGAGATCTTCGGCCCGGTCGTGGCCATCGTCCCGTTCGCCGACGGGGACGAGGACGAGGCCGTGCGCCTGGCCAACGACACCGAGTTCGGGCTCGTCTCGTACGTCTTCACGCGCGACCTCGCCCGGGGCCAGCGGATGATCGAGCGGCTCGAGACCGGCATGACGGGGCTCAACATGGGCGTCATCTCGAACGCGGCCGCGCCCTTCGGCGGGGTCAAGCAGTCCGGGCTCGGCCGGGAGGGCGGGCTCGAGGGCATCCACGAGTACCTGAGCACGAAGTACACGCTGACGCCCGACCCGTTCGCCGCCTAGTGGCGCACGTCGTCCCGGTCGAGGACCTGCGGGATCCGCGGCTCGCCGACTACAGCCACCGCACCGACGTGGCGCTCCGCAAGGACCCGGGAGCGGGGCACGGGATCTACCTGGCCGAGTCCGCCCTCGTCCTGGAGCGCGCGCTCCGCGCCGGGCACGTGCCGCGGTCGGTGCTCGCGCTCGGCGGCACGGTCGACGAGGCGCTCCTCCTGGTCGGCGACCGCGACGTGCCCGTGTTCACCGGTCCGGGCGAGCTGCTGGCGGAGCTGACCGGGTACGTCCTGCACCGCGGCGTCGTCGCGTCGCTGCACCGTCCCGCCCTGCCGTCCGTCGCGTCGCTCGTCGCCGACGCCCGGCGGGTCGTGGTGCTCGAGGACGTCGTGGACCCCACCAACGTCGGGGCGATCTTCCGCTCCGTCGGGGCCATCGGCGCCGACGCCGTGCTCGTCACGCCGCGCTGCACGGATCCGTTCTACCGCCGGGCCATCCGCGTGAGCATGGGCACGGTGCTCCAGGTGCCGTGGACGCGCACGGGGGAGTGGCCGGAGACGCGGGCGACGCTCGCCGCGGCCGGCTTCCACGTGGCGGCGCTGGCGCTCACGCCCGACGCCGTCTCCCTCCGCGACTTCCCCGCCGCGGAGCACGAGCGGCTCGCGATCGTGCTCGGGTCGGAGGGGCCGGGGCTCTCCGCGGAGGCGATCCGGTCGGCGGACACGGTCGTGCGGATCCCCATGGCGCACGGCATCGACTCGCTGAACGTCGCCGCCGCGAGCGCGGTCGCGCTGTACGCGCTCACGGCACCGGCCGGGTGAGGCGGGGCATCCGCGGAGCGTCGATGCGGCGCACCCGCGGGCCGCGCGGCTCCCCGGGCGCCTAGCCTGGCGACGTCCGCGAGAAGGGGTCCCCATGAGCACGCGTCCCACCCGGCGGCGGCCCACGCCCCTCGCCGTCGCGTACATGGTCCTCGCCCTGGCCGGGCTCGTCCTGACGTGGACCGCGAACATCGAGGTCATCACCACCGGCCGGGACTTCCTCGCCGACCTGTCCGCCGGCGGCCCGGCCGTGTCGTCGCTCTCCTGGGACCTGCTCATCGCCGCGGTCGCGAGCGTGACGTTCATCATCGCGGAGGGACGGCGGCTGCGGATGAGGCGCGTGTGGGTGTACGTGGTCCTCGTCCCGCTGGTGGCGTTCGCCGTCGCCCTGCCGCTGTTCCTCGCGGCGCGGGAGATGCGGATCACCGCGCCGACGGACGATCTCGCGACGCCGTCGCACTGAGCGCCGTCGCGCTGAGCGCCGCCGCGCCGAGCGCCATCACGCTGAGCTGAGCCGAGCCGGCGTCGCCGTCGCCGTCGGTTCGGGGCGCCGGACGGTCGCGCCGCATGCGCGCACCGACCGGCCCCCGGAGGCGCCGCCCTCCGCTAGACGAGGAGCTGGTGCTTCGCGAGGTCGCGGTAGAGCGGCGTCGAGACGACGAGCTCGGCGTGCGTGCCCGTGCCGACGACGCGTCCCTTCTCGACGACCACGATGAGGTCGCTGTCGACGACCGTCGACAGGCGGTGCGCGATGACGATGAGGGTGCGGTGCTCGGCGACCGCGTCGATCGCCTTGCGGAGCAGCTGCTCGTTGAGGCCGTCGAGGCTGGAGGTGGACTCGTCGAGCAGGAGGATCGGGGGTGCCGACAGCAGCGTGCGCGCGATCGCGAGGCGCTGGCGCTCGCCGCCGGAGAGCATGATGCCGTCCTCGCCCACGGGGGCGTCGAGGCCGAGCTCGTTGCGCGCGAGCACCTCGGTGAGGTTCACCGCGTGGAGCACCTGGACGCAGTCCTCGTCGGTGGCGTCGAACGCCGTGAGGGTGAGGTTCTCGCGCAGGGTGCCCGCGAGCACGGGCGCGTCCTGCTCCACGTAGCCGATCTGGCGGCGGAGGTCCTCGCGGTCGAGCGTGCGGATGTCGCGGCCGCCCACGCGCACGACGCCGGAGGTGGGGTCGTAGAAGCGCTCGATGAGGGCGAGGATGGTGCTCTTGCCGGCGCCGGAGGGTCCGACGAGCGCGATGCGGGTGCCCCGGTCGGCGCGGAAGCTGACGCCCTGGAGCACGCCGCCGCCCGTCCGGTCGGCGCCGGGGGCCGCGTCCGCCGCCTGCGCGTCCCGGGGGGTCCTGCCGACGGCCGAGGCGCCCGGGGCGCCGCCGGAGCCGTCGGCGGCGTCCTCCTCGGCCGCGTCCGGCGCCGCGGGGACCGGGTAGGCGAAGCGCACGTCCACGAGCTCGACGGCGGGTGCGTCCGTGCGGTCGTCGGCGCTCGGGCCGTCGTCGCGCAGGCGCCCGGCGAGGGCCTGGTCGTCGTCGGTCTCGCCCGGCAGCTTCACGATCTCCTGGATGCGGCCGAGCGCGCCGAGCGCCTGGTTGACCGCCGTGACGGCGCCGAACGCCTGGCCGAGCGGCATGATCATGAGGAAGAGGAACAGGATGAAGGCCACCAGGTCGCCGACGCCGATGGCGCCCGACGCGACGCGGAAGCCGCCCACGCCGACCACCACGAGGAACGACGCCTGCAGGGCGATCCCCGCGATCGGCACCACGACGGCGGACGCCTTCGCGACCTTGATGCCCATCTCCCAGGCGCCCTCGGCGTCGGCCTCGATGGTGCGGATCTCCCGGTCGGTGGCGTTGCTGGCGCGGACCGTGCGGATCGCGCCGATGGCCCGCTCGACGCTGGCGGCGAGGTCGCCCACCTTGCGCTGCGCGCGCTGGCTGGCCACGCGGATGCGGCCGGAGAGCCCCACGACGGCGACGACGGAGACGGCGACGACCAGCACGGTGAGGCCGAGGAGCACCGGGTCGATGATCAGCATCGCGATGACGGCGCCGAGGAACGTCACGGCGCCGCCGATCGCCTCCACGAGGCCCTGCGTGAGCACGGCCCGGAGGAGCGTGGTGTCGGATCCGACGCGGGAGACGAGGTCGCCGGTGCGGCGCGTGTCGAACTCGGAGATGGGGAGGCGCAGGATCCGCCGGACCAGCGTGCGCCGCGACGAGAGGACGATGCCCTCGCCCATCCGCTGCAGCAGGTAGTGCTGGTAGCCGGAGAGGAGGCCGGAGACGACCACGAGGCCGACGAGCGCCCAGACCAGCGCGCCGAGCGCGCCGCCGTCCTGCACGACGCCGACCACGCGCTGCACGAGCAGGGGCTGGCCGAGGCTCGCGGCGGCGCCGAGCACGCTGAGCACGATGACGAAGGCCATGAGGCCGCGCTGCTCGAGGATGTAGGGGAGCAGCTCCGAGAAGCGGGCGCGGGGACCGTCGTCGGCCGCGTCGCGGCGGGCGAACGGGTTGCGGGACCGGGCGCGCGGGGCGGTGGTGGCTTCGGTCATGGGTGCTCCCGGGATCGTCGGTCGGCGTCGTGCGGCGGCGCGGACGGCGTCGCGGGCGGGTCGGGGTCGGACCCCGCGCGGACGGCGGG
>NZ_JAVCVL010000146.1:0-7007 GCF_032917815.1 Clavibacter sp. MX14-G9D
GCTCGCCGGCGCCGCACTCGCCCTCAGCGGCTGCGTCGCCAACGCCCCGGCCGGAGCCGCTGGCGACGGCGCCGCCGCGGACTCCGGCGCGACGCGGCTCACGGTCGACAGCTCGGCCGACGCGTGCACCGTGTCCGCCGCGACCGCGCCGAGCGGCACCGTGTCGTTCCACGTCACGAACTCCACCGACCAGGTCACCGAGTTCTACCTCCTCGCCGAGGACGGCCTGCGCATCGTCGGCGAGGTCGAGAACGTGAGCCCCGGCATCGAGCGCGACCTCGTGCTCACGGCCCAGCCCGGGGACTACTACACGGTCTGCAAGCCCGGCATGGTCGGCGACGGCGTC
Source organism: Clavibacter sp. MX14-G9D (assembly GCF_032917815.1). Classification (NCBI taxonomy): domain Bacteria; kingdom Bacillati; phylum Actinomycetota; class Actinomycetes; order Micrococcales; family Microbacteriaceae; genus Clavibacter; species Clavibacter sp. MX14-G9D. Next base: position 347 of record NZ_JAVCVL010000146.1, read on the forward strand.
GGCCGCGCGCCCTTCACCGTGACGGGCGAGCAGGTGGCGCTCGCGGGCGACGCCGAGCAGCAGGGCCAGGAGGCCGCCGCGGCCTACCTCGCCTACGTGAAGGACCAGGTCGGCAAGCTCCTCCCCGCCACCCAGGAGTTCGCGGACGCGTACCTCGCGGGCGACGACGACCGGGCGCGCGCCCTGTACCCCACCAGCCGCGCCTACTACGAGCGCGTCGAGCCGGTCGCGGAGTCGTTCGGCGACCTCGACCCCGAGATCGACTTCCGCGAGGCCGACGTGGAGCCGGGCACCGAGTGGACGGGATGGCACCGCATCGAGAAGGACCTGTGGCAGCCCGCCCCCGACGCGAACGGCGGCGACGTCTACGTGCCGCTCAGCACCGCCGACCGCGCCCGCTTCGCCCAGGAGCTCACGGCCGACACGCAGCGCCTCTACGACGCCGTGCACGCCGACGACTTCTCCATCGACATCTCCACCGTCTCCAACGGGGCCGTCGGCCTCATGGACGAGGTCGCCACGGGCAAGATCACCGGCGAGGAGGAGATCTGGTCCCACACGGACCTCTGGGACTTCCAGGCCAACCTGGAGGGCGCGCGCGTCGCGTACGAGGGCGTCCGCGACATCGTGGAGCCGAAGGACCCGGAGCTCGTCGCCACGCTCGACGCCCGGTTCGCCTCCCTCGAGCAGGACCTCGCCGCCTACGGCTCCCTCGAGCAGGGCTTCACCACGTACGACCAGCTCACGACGGAGCAGGTCAAGGGCCTCGCCGACGGCGTCAACGCCCTCTCCGAGCCGCTGTCGAAGCTGACCGGGGCGCTCGTCGGCTGATGACGCACCACGACGCCGCGGCCCCCTCCGCACCCGCTCCCGAGGCCCATGCCGCGCCCGACGCCGCACCGGGCCCCCGGTCGGCCGGCATCTCCCGCCGGGGGATCCTCGGGCTCCTCGGCGCGGGTGCGCTCGGCGGGGGCCTCGTCGGGGCGGCGGGCGGCGTCATGGCCGACCGCGCCTTCGCGGGCGCCCGGCAGGCGGCGGGCGGCGCCACGTACCCGTTCCACGGCGCGCACCAGGCCGGCATCACCACGCCCGCCCAGGACCGCCTGCACTTCGCGTCCTTCGACGTCGCCGACATCGACCGCGCGGGCCTCGTCTCCCTCCTCGAGGACTGGAGCGCCGCGGCCGCGCGCATGACGGCGGGTGGATCCGCGGGAGCGCTCGGCGCGGTCGACGGCCCCTACGACGCCCCGCCGGACGACACCGGCGAGGCGCTCGACCTGCCGCCGTCGGGCCTCACGATCACCTTCGGCCTCGGCCCGTCGCTCTTCACGACGGCCGAGGGCGTGGACCGCTTCGGCATCGCCGACCGTCGTCCGGCGGCGCTGGTCGACCTGCCGCGCTTCCCCGGCGAGGCGCTCGTCCCGCAGGCGACCGGCGGCGACCTCTGCATCCAGGCGTGCAGCGATGACCCGCAGGTCGCGGTCCACGCCGTCCGGAACCTGTCCCGCATCGCGTTCGGCCGGGCGTCCATCCGCTGGTCGCAGCTCGGGTTCGGGCGGACGTCCTCCACGAGCCGCGCCCAGGTCACCCCGCGGAACCTCTTCGGGTTCAAGGACGGCACCGCGAACGTCAAGTCCGAGGACACCCGCCAGGTCGAGGACCACGTCTGGGCCGACGCCGGATCCGCGCCCGCCGAGGCGTGGATGCGGGGCGGCTCCTACCTCGTCGCCCGCCGCATCCGCATGACCATCGAGACCTGGGACCGGGCGTCGCTTCGCGAGCAGGAGCGCGTGGTCGGCCGCACGAAGGGCTCGGGCGCCCCGCTGAGCGGCGGCACCGAGTTCACCCCGCCCGACTTCCACGCCACGGGCCGGGCGGACGCGCCGCTCATCGACGCGGCGTCGCACGTGCGGCTGGCGCACCCGGACGCCAACGGCGGCGCGGTGCTCCTCCGCCGCGGCTACAACTTCGTCGACGGCAACGACGACCTCGGCCGTCTGAACGCGGGCCTGTTCTTCCTCGCGTTCCAGCGCGACCCGCGGACGCAGTTCATCCCCGTGCAGCAGAGCCTCTCCCGCGACGCGATGAACGAGTACCTGCGTCACGTCGGCAGCGGGATCTGGGCGGTGCCGCCGGGTGCCACGCGCGGCGGCTACGTGGGCGAGACGCTCTTCGCCTCCTGACCGGCCGCGCGGGGCTCCGCGGCCCGGTCGCCCGCGTCCACGACGCAGGAGCGCGTCCCCTCGGGATCCTCGAGGATCACGTGGTCCGCGTCGGCCGGACGCCCCGACCAGTCGACTGCGCGCGCCCCGAGCGCGACGAGGCGGCGCACCTCCGCGTCCTGGTCGTCGGCGTACAGGTCGAGGTGGATGCGCGGCGGCAGCGCCCGATCCGACGGGTGGGCATCCAGCGACGCGTTCGGAGCGCAGCCGTCCCGGGAGCGCAGCAGCACGAAGTCGTCGTCGGCCGGCTCGCGGACCTCGTGGTCGAGCGCACGCGACCAGGACCGGGTCTGCGCGGGGAGGTCGTGCACGCGGATGACGTCGGAGCCGTCGGAGCCGTCGGAGCCGTCGGAGCCGTCGGAGATCATGCCCGGATGCTGCGCCCGCCGGTGAACCCCAGCCCCCCGACCGAGGCGGAGACGAGGACGGGCCCGCCCGCCGGCCGCCTCCTGCCGAGGGACCTGGCGGACGGGCCCGTCCGGGTGGTGCTGCGCTACGCGTTCTGCTTCTTCAGCCGCGAGGTCTTCCGCTGGCGCGCGTTGGCGTCGAGCTCCACCTTGCGGATCCGGACGAACTCGGGCGTGACCTCCACGCACTCGTCCTCGCGGGCGAACTCGAGGCACTCCTCGAGCGTGAGCTTCCGCGACGGCGTCATGCGCTCGAAGGAGTCGGAGGTGGACTGACGCATGTTGGTCAGCTGCTTCTCCTTGGTGATGTTCACGTCCATGTCGTCCGCACGCGAGTTCTCGCCGACGACCATGCCCTCGTAGACCTCCTGCGTGGGCTCCACGAAGAACGACATGCGCTCCTGCAGGGCGACCATGGCGAACGGGGTGGCGACACCGGCGCGGTCGGCGACGATCGAGCCGTTGACGCGGGTCGTGATCTCGCCCGCCCACTGCTCGTAGCCGTGCGACACGGCGTTGGCGATGCCCGCGCCGCGCGTGATGGTGAGGAACTCCGTGCGGAAGCCGATGAGGCCGCGCGACGGGACGACGAACTCCATGCGGACCCAGCCGGTGCCGTGGTTGCTCATGCCCTCCATGCGGCCCTTGCGGGCGGCGAGGAGCTGCGTGATCGCGCCGAGGTACTCCTCGGGCGAGTCGATGGTGAGGTGCTCGTAGGGCTCGTGCACCTTGCCGTCGACCTGCTTCACGACCACCTGCGGCTTGCCGACGGTGAGCTCGAAGCCCTCGCGGCGCATCTGCTCCACGAGGATCGCGAGCGCCAGCTCGCCACGGCCCTGGATCTCCCAGGCGTCCGGGCGGCCGATGTCGACGAGCTTGATGGACACGTTGCCGATGAGCTCGCGGTCGAGGCGGTCCTTGACCATGCGCGCGGTGAGCTTGTGGCCCTTGACCTTGCCGATGAGCGGGCTGGTGTTCGTGCCGATGGTCATCGAGATGGCCGGGTCGTCCACCGTGATGGTGGGGAGCGGGCGGACGTCCTCGGGGTCGGCGAGCGTCTCGCCGATGGTGATGTCCTCGATGCCGGCGACGGCGACGATGTCGCCGGGGCCCGCGGACTCGGTCGGGAAGCGGTCGAGCGCCTTCGTGATGAGGAGCTCGGTGATCTTCACGTTCTTGACGGTGCCGTCGTGCTTGACCCAGGCGACCTGCTGGCCCTTCTTGATCGTGCCGTTGAAGACGCGGAGGAGGGCGAGGCGGCCGAGGAAGGGCGACGCGTCGAGGTTGGTGACGTGGGCCTGGAGCGGGTGCGCGTCGTCGTAGGTCGGCGCCGGGACGTGGTCGAGGATCGCCTTGAACAGGGGCTCGAGGTCCTCGTTGTCGGGCAGCTCGCCGTTCTCCGGCTTGTTGGCGCTCGCGGCGCCGTTGCGGCCGGACGCGTAGACGACGGGCACGTCGAGGATCGCGTCGAGGTCGAGGTCGGGGTGCTCGTCCGACATGTCGGAGGCGAGGCCGAGGAGCAGGTCCTGGCTCTCGGCCACGACCTCGTCGATGCGCGCGTCGGGGCGGTCGGTCTTGTTGACCAGGAGGATCACGGGGAGCTTGGCCTCGAGGGCCTTGCGGAGCACGAAGCGCGTCTGGGGCAGCGGGCCCTCGGACGCGTCGACGAGGAGCACGACGCCGTCGACCATGGAGAGGCCGCGCTCGACCTCGCCGCCGAAGTCGGCGTGGCCCGGGGTGTCGATCACGTTGATGACGATGGGCGAGCCGTCGGCGTGCTTGCCGTTGTAGAGCACCGCGGTGTTCTTCGCGAGGATCGTGATGCCCTTCTCGCGCTCGAGGTCGTTCGAGTCCATCATGCGGTCCTCGCCCTCGAAGTGGGCGTCGAACGAGTTCGTCTGCTTGAGCATGGCGTCGACCAGGGTGGTCTTGCCGTGGTCCACGTGGGCCACGATGGCCACATTGCGGAGGTCGTTGCGCGCGACTAGCGCCATAGTGCTGTCCTTCAGTGGGAAGAGGATGCTGGCCTTGTCATCAAGGGAGTAGGGCGAAGAGCCGCCGTCTGCTATTCCCAGCGTCGTCCAGTCTACCGTGCCGATGCAAACCGGGCTCAGGGAGCGGCGGGGGCGAGCGTCCAGCGCCACGCGTCGTCGAGGATCCCGGCCTGGTGCGCGGACACCTGGACCCCTCCGACCCGCTCCTGCGCGGCCGCCAGGGCGGGGTGCTGGTAGAGCGGGAGCCCGGTGCGGTCGCCGTACATGCGGCGGTCCAGGCGCAGCAGGAGCTCGGTGCGGGCGTCGTCGTCCTCGGTGCGGCTGAGCGAGGCGAAGAGTGACGCGACGTCGGGGTCGGCGGTCGCCTGGCCGTCCCGGGCGTCGGCGCGTCCCTCGTGCGCCGCGCGGACGGAGGCGACCGACGGGTACGCGTCCTCGGATCCGATGAGCGCGGCGTCGTACGCGCCTGCCTGGTCGAGCACGCTCTCCCACTGCGGGGTGGAGCAGTCGGTGACGACGAACCCGGCCTCGCCGGCCGAGTCGCGGATCGCCTCGAACGCGGCGACGCGGCGGGGATCGGCGGGGTCGAACAGCACGCACACCTCGGGGGCCGCCTGGGCGGCCGCGGCGAGCAGCCGACGGGCCTCGTCGAGGTCGACCTCGTCGAAGCGGCTCGACCCGTTGGCCCGCACCTGGTCGGCGTAGCCGTCCGTCCCCGGGGCGAGGACGAAGGAGTCGCGCGTGGTGGCGTCGGGGTCGATGGGCGCGGCCGCGTCGCGGAGGATCTCGTCCCGCGGGATCGTGGACAGGAAGGCCGTGCGGACGGCCACGTCCGACATCGCGGGGTTCCGGGCGCCCGCGGTCTGCAGATCGAGGCGCTCCCATGCCGCGGACGCGCCGCGCACGACCTGCACGCCGTCGAGGTCGGCGAGGGCGTCGGCGAGCTCGCCGTCGGCCGTCGGCGCGATCACGTCGACGTCGCCGTCGGCGAGGGCCTGGACCGCGGCGCCCGGATCCTCGATGGTCGACACGACGATGCGCTCGACCGACGGCCGGTGGAAGCCGGAGTAGAAGCGGTTGGCCCGCAGCGTGATGGACGTGCCCGGATCGATCGAGTCGATGGCGTACGGCCCGGAGCCCACGGCGCGGTCGGGGTGCGCCGCGATCTCGGCCACGCCGAAGCCGCGGTTCCACGCATCGGAGATGGGCGAGAGGAGCTCGGGGGCGCCGTCCTGCACGGCGTCGACCAGCGTCTGCTTGGCGCGGCCGGGGCTCGACATGTCGAGCGCGAGCTGCACGACGGCGTGCGCCGGGAGCCCGACCTCGAACGCGAGGCGCCAGTCGGGCGCGTACTCGTCGAAGACCATGGTGATCGACCGGCCGCCGTCGCCGATCTCCGGCGTGCGCGTGACGTGCGTCAGCGTCTCGTCGGCCGCGGCGTCGAACCAGACGGCCTCCTCCGGGAGCGGGCCGGTGTACCCGCCCGTGGACTCGTCGACGTACCCCGCCGCGTCGAAGCCCGGGGTGTCGAGCGCGCCGGACCCCGCGGCCCAGGCGAGCAGGAGGTCGGCCGCGTCGACGGGCTCGCCGTCGGACCAGCGGACGCCCTCGGCCACCGTGTACTCGACGGTGAACGGGTCGCGCGAGACGACCCGCGCGGATCCGTAGCCGGGGTCGGCGGCGACCGTGCCGTCCGGGGAGACCTCCGAGAAGCGGGCGTTCGTCGCGTGGACGATCTCCCGGTTGCCGTCGGTGCCGCCGGTGCGGGAGGCCGCGTTGTAGGAGGTGAAGGACGTGGGCAGCGCGGCGCGGATCTCGGTGTCGGCGACCATCCCGGTCGTCGGCGCGCAGGCGGCGAGGCCGGCTACGAGGGCCAGCGCGACGGCGGCGGAGGCACCGCGGACGGCCCGGCGGATCCCTCGCGGGCGCCGGGCTGGAGCGGCCTCGGGGCCTCGCGTGTCGCTGTCCATCGCCGACGATCCTACGCGAGCGGCATGACGAGGCCCGCCGCCCGCGCGCCCCCGCAAGGGGGTGCGGC
>NZ_JAVCVL010000147.1:0-6992 GCF_032917815.1 Clavibacter sp. MX14-G9D
CCGGGCGATCCCTCCCGGCCCGCGGCACCCCGGGGGAGCGCGTCGTCGCCGCGTTCGACCTCGTCGACGTCCCGTCGCCCGGCGCCGCCCTGCGGCGACGCGGGTACGGCCCCGTCGAGGTCCTCCTCTCCCGCGCGGGCGGGCGACCGCTCCGGCTGCCCGGGCCCCCCGGTCTCCGGCGTCACCCCCTCCGCTTCACCCGCCGACCCGGGGACCAGGCGGGCCTCGGGGTCGCCGCCCGCTCCGCCAACGTCGCCGGGTGCCTCGTCGCGCGCGTCGACCTCACGGGCCGCCGGATCGTCGTCGTGGACGACGTGCTCACCACGGGCGCCACCCTGCGGGAGACGTGCCGGGCGATCCGCGCCGCGGGCGGCGAGGTCGTCGCGTGCGCGGTCCTCGCGGCCGTCCCGGGTCGCCGCCGCCCCGTGGGGTCCGTGCGGCCCGGCCCGGAGCGTCGCTCCCTGTGCACTTCCGATGCACTCGCGGTGCACCCGCCGGATGCCTCGCGCATCGCGGAGCCGGAGGTCTAGGCTCGCCCGAAAGGCGTGAAAGTGATCGCCCTCTTCCAGCGGGCGGCGCGTCATGATCTGGAGGTACGTCATGGACATCAACATCACCGGCCGCAACGCGGAGATCACCGATCGCTTCCGCGTGTACGCCACCGAGAAGGCCGACAAGATCGCCCAGCTCGCCGAGAAGTCCATCTCGCTCGACATCAAGGTCTCGCGGCACAGCGAGAAGTCCGGCGGGTCCGCCGGCGACGACCGCGTGGAGATCACGCTCGTGGGTCCCGGCCCCGTCATCCGGGCGGAGAGCAGCGCCGCCGACAAGTTCGCGGCCTTCGACCTCGCCCTCGGCCGCATGCTGGAACGGCTGCGCCGCGCCAAGGACAAGAAGAAGATCCACCGCGGCAACCACCGCCCGGTGTCCCTCCACGAGGCGGCGACCGGAGGCTTCGCCCAGATCGACCTCGACCCGGCCGACGCCGAGCTCATCGAGCGCGTCAACGGCCGGAGCGTCGCCCCCGTCGACCAGCCCGTCGCCGAGGAGGACTACTGCCCCGTCGTCATCCGCACCAAGGTCTTCCCCTCCCAGTCGATGACGGTCGACCAGGCGCTCGAGCACATGGAGCTCGTGGGCCACGACTTCTTCCTCTTCATCGACGCCGAGACCGACCGCCCGAGCGTCGTCTACCGCCGCAAGGGCTGGGACTACGGCGTCATCGGCCTGGCCGACGGCGAGCAGGAGCTGGAGGGCGCCGGCGCCGGCTCCCGGTCGCTCCGCCGCTGATCCGCTCCTCGCTCCGCGAGGTCGAGGCCCCGTGCGCTCCGGCGCACGGGGCCTCGTGCGTCCGCCGCTCCACGGGTCAGGGCGCTCCCGGGAACGGGAGCGGGTGAGTCGGTACTATGGCGGTGCTCGTCGGCGGCGATATCCGCGTGCCGACCCGGCGGTCGTCGTCACCCGGCGCCCGCCCCAGATCCGCAGGGAGACACCGATGGCGTCAGTACTCGAGAAGGTCCTTCGCGTCGGCGAGGGCCGCACGCTCCGCAAGCTGCAGAACTACGCGAAGGCGGTGAACCAGCTCGAGGAGGACTTCACGCACCTCACCGACGAGGAGCTGAAGAACGAGACCGTCGAGCTGCGCGAGCGCCACGCCAACGGCGAGTCCCTCGACGACCTGCTCCCGGAGGCCTTCGCGGCCGTCCGCGAGGCGTCCCGCCGCACCCTCGGCCTCCGTCACTTCGACGTCCAGATCATGGGCGGCGCGGCCCTCCACCTCGGCAACATCGCCGAGATGAAGACGGGCGAGGGCAAGACCCTCGTGGCCACGCTGCCCGCGTACCTCAACGCCATCGCCTCGCGCGGCGTGCACGTCATCACGGTGAACGACTACCTGGCGAGCTACCAGAGCGAGCTCATGGGCCGCGTGTTCCGGGCCCTCGGCATGACCACCGGCGTCATCCTCGCGGGTCAGACCCCGCAGCAGCGCCGCGAGCAGTACGCCGCCGACATCACCTACGGCACGAACAACGAGTTCGGCTTCGACTACCTGCGCGACAACATGGCGTGGCAGGCGGCCGACATGGTCCAGCGGGGCCACTTCTTCGCGGTCGTCGACGAGGTCGACTCCATCCTCATCGACGAGGCCCGCACGCCGCTCATCATCTCGGGCCCGTCCGCGGGCGACGCCAACCGCTGGTTCACCGAGTTCGCGACGGTGGCGAAGCGCCTCATCCCGGAGGTCGACTACGAGGTCGACGAGAAGAAGCGCACGGTCGGCGTGCTGGAGGCCGGCATCGAGAAGGTCGAGGACCACCTCGGCATCGACAACCTGTACGAGTCGGCCAACACCCCGCTCATCTCGTTCCTCAACAACTCCATCAAGGCCAAGGCGCTGTTCAAGAAGGACAAGGACTACGTCGTCATGAACGGCGAGGTGCTCATCGTCGACGAGCACACGGGCCGGATCCTCATGGGACGCCGCTACAACGAGGGCATCCACCAGGCCATCGAGGCCAAGGAGGGCGTGGCGGTCAAGGCCGAGAACCAGACGCTCGCCACCGTCACGCTGCAGAACTACTTCCGCCTCTACAAGAAGCTGTCCGGCATGACCGGTACCGCCGAGACCGAGGCGGCCGAGTTCATGAGCACCTACAAGCTGGGCGTCGTCCCGATCCCCACGAACCGGCCCATGCAGCGCAAGGACCAGTCCGACCTCATCTACAAGAACGAGAAGGCCAAGTTCGAGCAGGTCGTCGAGGACATCGCCGAGCGCCACGCCTCCGGCCAGCCCGTGCTCGTCGGCACGACGAGCGTGGAGAAGAGCGAGTACCTCTCCAAGCTCCTCGCCAAGAAGGGCGTCCGCCATGAGGTCCTGAACGCGAAGAACCACGCGCGGGAGGCGGCCATCGTGGCCCAGGCCGGCCGCCTCGGGTCCGTCACCGTCGCCACGAACATGGCCGGTCGCGGCACCGACATCATGCTCGGCGGCAACGCCGAGTTCCTCGCGGTCGCCGCCATGAACTCCCGCGGCCTCAGCCCGGTCGAGACGCCGGAGCAGTACGAGACCGAGTGGGACGACGTGTTCGCCGCGGTCAAGGCGGAGGTCGACGAGGAGGCCGCCAAGGTCATCGACGCCGGCGGCCTGTACGTGCTCGGCACGGAGCGCCACGAGTCGCGACGCATCGACAACCAGCTCCGCGGGCGCTCCGGCCGCCAGGGCGACCCGGGCGAGAGCCGGTTCTACCTGTCGCTCACCGACGACCTCATGCGCCTGTTCAACAACGGCGCCGCCGCGAGCCTCATGGGCCGCGACAGCGTGCCGGACGACGTGGCCATCGAGTCGAAGGTCGTCAGCCGCGCCATCCGCAGCGCGCAGGGCCAGGTCGAGGCGCGCAACGCCGAGATCCGCAAGAACGTCCTCAAGTACGACGACGTCCTCAACCGCCAGCGCGAGGCCATCTACGGCGACCGCCGCCACATCCTGGAGGGCGACGACCTCCAGGAGCGCTCGCAGCGGTTCCTGGAGGCCGTCATCGACGACGTGCTCGACTCGCACATCGGCGAGGGCAACGGCGACGACTGGGATTTCGACGCCCTCTGGACGGAGCTCCGCACCCTGTACCCGATCTCCATCAGCATCGACGAGGTCATCACCGAGGCCGGCAGCAAGGGCCGCGTCAACCGCGACTTCGTGCGCCGGGAGATCCTGTCGGACGCGAAGCTCGCGTACTCGAAGCGCGAGGAGCAGCTCGGCGAGGCCGCCATGCGCGAGCTCGAGCGCCGCGTCGTGCTGTCGGTCATCGACCGCCGCTGGCGCGAGCACCTGTACGAGATGGACTACCTGAAGGACGGCATCGGACTCCGTGCCATGGCGCAGCGCGACCCACTCGTCGAGTACCAACGGGAGGGCTTCGCGCTCTTCCAGCAGATGATGGGCGCCATCCGCGAGGAGACCGTCGGCTTCCTGTTCAACCTCGAGGTCGAGGTCCAGGCGCCTGCCGACGCGGAGTCGGTGGGTCCGCGCATCCAGGCGAAGGGGCTCGCCGCCAATCAGGCGACGGCCGACAAGCTCCGCTACACGGCTCCGACGGACGACGGCGGCGTCGAGGTCCGCAACCAGCGCGGCCAGATCGAGAAGGCGGCCACCGCGAAGGCGCGCAAGGAGCAGGAGGCGGAGGACGCCATCCTGATCGGCGAGGACGAGTCGGAGGCTCCGCAGGGACCGCCCGCGCGCGGCGCCTTCGGCCAGCGCACCGGCCCGTCGTCGGCTCCCGCGAACCGCGAGGAGCGGCGCAAGGCCGAGCGGGGCAAGTAGCGCAGCGGGTCGGCGGTCACCGCCGACTCGCACCGTCCTGCAGGCATGACGAAGGGCGCACCTCCCGGAGGAGGTGCGCCCTTCGTCATGCGACGGACGAGGTCGGCTCAGAGCACGTTGATGGCCGTCGCGCGCCAGCGGCGGTCGAGTCCCTCCAGCCGGATGGCGACGGCGCGTGCGCGGGCCCGGCCATGGACGACGATGACGGCCTCGATCACGCCGTCTCGCGGCGAGAACGACGTGACCGTTCCGATGGTGAACACGGGGCGGGTCACCGACTGTCCCTTCGTGCGCCGCGCCCGAGCGCTCAGCACCACGCGCTTGAGCAGGTGGCGGTAGACGTCGTCGCTGACCCAGCGAGCGATCTGGTCGAGCTCACGGGCTCCCGCCAGGATCTCGATGACGCATCGGGTGAGGTTCTCGAGCAGGGGACCGGACGGGGGCAGGTCCTGGCTGCTGCAGGGCTGGCGTCCGAAGAAGTCGTCGACGTCGAAGCGCTTGCGGATGGTGCCGCGGACGGGAGCGGTCGCCGTCGGCGCCGTCGCGCCCGGCGCGCGTGCCGTGGCCCCTGCGGGGGGATCGCCTGCGGTGCTCGACGCGCTGGACGCCTTCCGAGCCGCTGCGCGGCGTGCGGCTGCGCCGTCGGCGTCCCCGGAGATGGTGCTCCGGCGGTCAGGGAGTTCCTCCCGTGGCACTGCTTCACTCATGCGTCACTCCCATCCGGGTGCTCCCCCCGGTCGGGGGACCACGATGACTGGACAACTGTGACATCGCGAGAGGATCGGTGCACGTCCAGGACCCAACATGTGGAGAACTGAGAGCGGATCTCAAGGAAGCGACCCCAAGGTGATCCGGATGTCCCCGCCCTCGTCGCCGCCGCCACGTCCGTCCGACGCTCCCGTCGCGGGCATCGCGTGAGGTGGGACAACCTCTTCGACGACCTCGAGGGCCAGTGGGAGACCGCCCGCCTCGCCGAGGAGCGCGACCAGCGGGCGGAGGAGGAGCGCGTCCGGGTGGCGCGAACCGTGCTGCGCGACCGCCTCCGCGCCCTGACGTCGTCGGACCAGGTGCGGCCGCTCCGGCTGTCGCTGTGCGACGGCACATGGGTGGACGTGCGCGCCAAGGTGCTCGGGCGCGACTGGCTGTCGGGCGACCTCGTCGTCCCCGGCGAGGCGAGCGCGTCCCGGGAGGAACGGGCGTGCATCCTCCCGCTCGCATCGGTCCACGCCCTCGCCCTGGACCGCGAACAGGTGAGGGCCAGCCTGCAGCCCGTGTCCGAGCTCCCGCCCGAACGGGGGATCGTGGACCGCATCGGGCTGCCGTTCGTCCTCCGGGACCTGTGCCGGCGTCGCGCGCGGGTCGAGCTGCGCCTGGCCGACACCGTCGTCGGCGGCACGCTGGACCGGGTCGCCCGCGACCACGTGGACGTCGCCGTCCACGAGGCGGGCACCCCGCGCCGGGAGTCCGCCGTCACCGGGTACCGGCTCGTGCCGCTGGTCGGGATCGTGCTCGTCCGGGTCTGAGCCGGCATGTGGACAACGTGCGACGTCCGGGCACCCCGTCCCCGACATTGACCCGCATGCCTCCCACCTCTCGTCCTGCGCGTCCGGCGCGCCGTCCGGCCTGGCTGGATCCCCGCTTCGTCGTCGGGCTCGTCCTCGTCCTGGTGTCCGCGGGCGGGGTCGTGGCGCTCGTCCGCTCCGTCGACTCCTCCACCGTCGTCATGGCCGCGGCATCGGCCCTCGACGCGGGCAGCACGGTCCACGACGCCGACCTCGTGCCCGTGCGGGTCCGCATCGACGGCGCGGCCGCGGGCCTCTACGTCTCCCCGGGTTCGGCGGACGGGTCGGTCGTCACCCGGTTCGTGGGCGGGGGCGAGCTCGTCCCGCGATCCTCCCTCTCCTCGTCGGACGCGCGCACCACGGCCTCGGTCGTCATCGCGACGGCCGCCGGAGCGGACCACCTGGTCGCGGCGGGGACGGTCGTCGACATCTGGGCGGCCGCCGCCAAGGGCTCGGGCACCGACGCGTACGACCCGCCCCGGGTGATCGTCTCGGGCGCGACCGTCGCCGAGGTGATCCGCCCGGAGGGCTTCGTGGCCGACCAGGAGCACACCCGGGTCCGGGTGACGGTGCCACGGCAGGACGTCGCGGCCCTGCTCGCGTCCACCGACGCCCGCGACCAGATCACCCTCGTGCCCGTCGGCGACGCGGGCGCCTGACGTGGCCTGCCTCATCCTGGCGCTCCCGCCCCGCGTGGAGGACGCGCTCCTGCGGGACGTCGTCGACGCGGGCCACACGGTCCTGGCGCGGGTGACGGGCGCGGCCGAGGTCGTCGCCGCGGTGCGGTCCGCCGCGGCGGACCCGTTGCACCTCGTCATCGCGGCGTCCCCGTCGACCCTCGACCGCGACGTCCTCGCCCTGCTCGACGAGCGCGGGGCGCGTGCGGTCGCCGTCGCGTCCAGCGAGGCCGACCGGCGGAACGCCCAGGCGCTCGGGCACCACGAGGTCGTGGACGAGGGGGCGGTGTGGCATGAGATCGAGGCGCTGCTGCTAAACGTGCGCCCGGCCCCGGGCGGAGGCGCCCCCTCCGGTGCGCGCCGGGCCGACCCGGCCGCTAGCCTTCGGGCGGCGGAGCCCGGGGAGCTCGCGCCTGCCGAGGGCAGGCGCGAGCG
>NZ_JAVCVL010000148.1:0-6969 GCF_032917815.1 Clavibacter sp. MX14-G9D
CGGCCGCCGCCGGCACCGCCACGCCCGGGGTGCCTGTCAGCCCGCATCGCACCGCCGCCGCCCGCGGGGCCGCCTCCGCCGCACGCCGAGCGCGTGACGACCGGCCCGCCGGATCCTGACCCTCCCACCCGCACCGCCGATCGAAGGACCCTCCCCGCCCATGCCCCCCATCCGCGTCGCCCTGGTCGACGACCAGGCCCTGTTCCGCACGGGCGTCCGCATGCTCATCTCCTCGCAGCCCGACCTCGAGTTCGCCGGCGAGGCGGCCAACGGCCAGGAGGCGGTGGAGCTCGCGCGCGCCGAGCGGCCGGACGTGATCCTCATGGACATCCGCATGCCCGTGATGGACGGCATCCAGGCGACGGCGGAGGTGCTCCGTGCCGCCGACGCGCGCGGCGACCGCCCGCCCCGCGTGCTCGTGCTGACCACCTTCGACCTCGACGAGAGCGCCGCGCGGGCCATCCGCGCCGGGGCCAGCGGGTTCGTGCTCAAGGACGCCGACCCCGAGTTCCTGCTGGCGGCGATCCGCACCGTGCACGCCGGCAACTCGGTCATCGCCGCCTCGGCGACCCGCCAGCTGCTCGAGCACTTCGACCCGGGCTCCGCGCCCCGCGTCGCGCCGCCCGCGTTCGCCGCGCTCACCTCCCGGGAGCGGGAGATCTTCGTCCTCGCCGCGCGCGGGCTGAGCAACGCCGAGATCGCCCAGGCCGAGTTCCTCAGCGAGGCGACGGTCAAGACGCACGTCAGCCGCATCCTCGCCAAGCTCAGCCTGCGGGACCGCGTGCAGCTCGTGGTCTTCGCCTTCGAGCACCGGCTCACGGGCACGCAGCCGCAGGGCTAGCCGCACGGCGGACGCGCGGCGTTCCCCGGGGGGTCGTGGGCTAAGTTCGAACGCCTTCGCTCCCGCACCAGAGGACCCCCGTGCTCCACGATCTCGCCGACCTGCCGCTCATCTCCCCGGCCACCGTCACCGTGGCCGCGATCGCGCCGCTCGTCCTCCTCGTGCTCCTCGCCCTCGTCGCGATGCGGGCCCGCCGGCTACGCGGGGCACGGCCGGCCGATCCGCGGCGCGCCCTCGCCGAGACCGCCCTCGCCGCGGGCCTCGGGGCGCTCGCGGGCCTCGCGCTCGCCTTCGTCCTCGGGGACGTCCTCGACCTCTTCGACGTGGTGCTGTCCACCGGCACCCGGGGGTGGACCGCGCTCGGCGGCATGGGGCTGGGGCTCGCCGTGATCGCCCTCGCCCGCGGCCGGCGCAGCGTCACGGGGGTCGGGGGCACGCGACCGCCGTCCCGCCCCCTGCGCGCGCTGCACACGGCGCTCGGCATCGTGCTCGTCCCGCTGGTGGTCCTCGCCGCGGCCGTGGGCATCAACGCCGACATCGAGCAGTACCCCAACGTGGCCGCCGCGTTCGGCCTGACGCGCGTGCTGCCGCTCGACCTCGCGGCCCTGCCCAGCCCGGGCGGCGCCGCCCCGGCTGCGGACGGACCGATCGAGGACGCCTGGACGGCGGCGGGCACTTTGCCGGCGCGCGGTCGCCTGGGGTCCACGACGATCCCCGCCACGCGGTCGGGCTTCGCCGCGCGCGACGCGCTCGTGTACCTGCCGCCCGCCGCACTCGTGGACGACGCTCCCGCCCTGCCCGTCGTGATCGCCATGTCCGGCCAGCCGGGATCCCCGATCGACCTCTTCGCCTCCGGCCGGCTCGACCGCATCATGGACGCCTACGCGGCGGCGCACCACGGGCTCGCGCCCATCGTGGTCGTGCCGGACCAGCTCGGCGCCCCCGACGACAACCCGATGTGCGTGGACTCGCCGCTCGGCGACTCCGCCACCTACCTCACGGTGGACGTGCCGGAGTGGATCCGGACGCACCTGCGCGTGCTGCCCGACCGGAGCGCGTGGTCGATCATGGGCTTCTCGCAGGGCGGCACGTGCTCGACCCAGCTCGGCTCCGCGCATCCCGAGCTGTTCGGCTCGATCGTGGACATGTCGGGGGAGACGGCCCCGACCATCGGCGACGACACCGTCGCGGTCGCGTTCGGGGGGTCGGAGGCGCAGTACGCGGCGGCGGCGCCCGCGGCGATCATGGCGTCCCGGGCCCCGTACTCCGACATGGCCGGATACTTCTGCGTCGGCGAGGACGACGAGCAGTACCGCCCCCAGGTGGAGCAGGTCGAGGCCGCGGCGCGCGCGGCGGGCATGACCACGCGCCTCACCACGTCGCCGGGGACCGCGCACGACTGGGGCACCGTGCAGTGGTGCTCCCAGGACGCGCTGCCCGAGCTCGGCCAGCGGCTCGGGATCGCCCGATGAGCGCGCGTCGCGGCGGACCCACGGTGACCGGCGCCGCCCGGGCGCTCGGCTCGCGGCTGCTCGCGCAGCCCGTCGCGCTCGCGCTGGCCGGCGTCGTGCTGGCCCTCGCGGTGCTGCCCGCGGTGTCCGACGACTGGCGGCGGACGGTGCACCACCAGCTCGCCACCGGCTACGTCCCCGTCGTCGAGCGGGGCCACTGGTGGACCACGGCGACCGCCGCCTTCCTCACCGACGGCCCCGTCGAGCTGGGCGTCTCGCTCGTCGCGATCCTCGTGCTCGTGGGCGTCGCCGAGCGGCTCATGGGCGCGTGGCGGACCCTCCTCGGCTTCGTCCTCACGGGCACCGTGGGCTCGCTCCTCGGCATCGCCGTGCAGGCTCTGGGCCTCGTCGACGGCGAGCTCTGGTCCCACGGCGTCCGCGGCATCGCCACGGCGGATCCCCTCACCGCGGTCGCGGGCGTCCTCGCCCTCTCGAGCGCGTGGGCCGGCGTGCTCTGGCGTCGGCGGATCCGCGTGGTGCTCGTCGTCGTCGTGCTCGTCTTCCTGCTCTACTCGGGGCAGCCGTCGGACCTCTACCGCCTCCTCGCCATCCTCGTCGGCGGGGTCCTCGGGGCGGTCGTGCACCGTCCGGCGGGCGGCGCGCTCTGGCAGCGCAGCTCGCACCACGAGGTGCGCGTCATGCTCGCCGCCGTGGTGGCGATCCTCGGCACCGGCCCGGTCATCGCGCTCCTGTCGCGCAGCCGCTACGGCCCGCTCGCGCCCATCGCGCTGCTGTTCGTCGACGACCGCGATCCCGGCGACGCGATCTCCACCCGGTGCCTCTCGAGCGACTTCACGCACGACTGCCTGCAGGAGATCATGCTGGCGCGCATCGGCGGGGGGATCGGCCCCGTCCTGCTGTCGGTGGCGCCGCTGCTCGCCCTCCTCGTGGCGGCCTACGGGCTCGCGCGGGGCCGCCGCTTCGCGGTGTGGCTCGCCGTGAGCGTCAACCTGCTCCTCGCGGTCCTCGCGGCCTACGCGTTCGGGATGCTCGTGCACCGCGACATGGTGTCGCCGCGGCTGTCGGCCTCGCCCTCCGCGCACCCCGAGGCGGTGGCCGCGCTCGTCGCGTCCGTCCTGCTGCCGCTGGGGAGCGCGATCGTGCTGGTGCTCCTCCGGCGGCACTTCACGATCCTGTCCACGGCCCCCGCCATCCGCCGCTTCCTGGTGACGACGGGGGCGGCCCTCGCCGGGCTCATGGCGCTCTTCGTGGCCGTCGGGCTGGCGCTCTCGGACGGCTTCACGCGCACGGTCGACCTCCGGGACCTCCTGGCCGAGGCCCCGGACCGCTTCATCCCGGCGTCGTTCCTCCGGGGCGAGTCGCTGGACTTCCTGCCGACCGACCCCCTCACCGACCTCGTCTACCGCGGCGTCGGGCCGGCGTTCTGGATCATCCTCGTGGTCGCCGGCCTCCGCGCCATCGCGGACGTGCGGATCGCGTCGGTCCCGCGCGCGCAGGCGCTCGTGCGCCCGGCGCTCCGCCGGGGAGCCGTCGGGTCGCTGTCCCACATGGCGACCTGGCCGGGCAACTCGTACTGGATCGCCGCGGACGGCCGGACGGTGGTCGCGTACCGCGTGGTCGGCAGCGTGGCGATCACCACGGCCGCGCCGCTCGGGCCGCCCGACGACGACGACGCGCTCCGCGACGTGCTCGGCCAGTTCGCGCGCTTCGCCGACGACAACGGATGGACGCCCGTGTTCTACAGCGTGCCCGCGTCGATGTCGCCGCTGTTCCGCGACATGGGCTGGGAGACCCTCGTCGTGGCGGAGGAGACGGTGGTGCGCCCGGGCACGTGGCAGACCACGGGCAAGAGGTGGCAGGACGTGCGCACGTCCATCAACCGCGCCGACCGGGCGGGGATCCGGGCCGAGTGGACAACGTGGGCGGAGCTGCCGATCGCCTGGGCGAGCCAGATCGAGCAGATGTCCGAGGAGTGGGTGGCCGAGAAGGAGCTGCCCGAGATGGGCTTCACCCTCGGCGGCGTGGAGGAGCTGCGGGATCCCGCCGTCCGGCTCATGCTCGCCGTCGACGCCGACGACCGCGTGCAGGCCGCCACGAGCTGGCTGCCCACCTGGCGCGACGACGTCGTGGTCGGCTGGACCCTGGACTTCATGCGCCGCCGGCCGGACGGGATCAACGGCGTGATGGAGTTCCTCATCGCGCGCTCGGCCGTCCGGATGAAGGAGGACGGCATCGAGTTCATGAGCCTCTCCGCGGCGCCGCTCGCGCAGACCCGCGCGACCGCGCCGCGGGGCGGCACGGCCGCCGAGGAGGGCGGGGAGCGGCAGGAGGGCGCGGTCGAGCGGATCCTGGAGTTCCTCGCCGACTCGCTCGAGCCCGTGTACGGCTTCCGCTCGCTGCTGGAGTTCAAGCGCAAGTTCCAGCCGGAGCTCGTGCCGCTGATCATGGCCTACCCGGACGCGACGCTCCTGCCCGCGGTGGGCCTCGCGCTGACCCGCGCGTACCTGCCGTCCACGTCCGTCCGCGACCTCACGCGCGTGCTCCGCTCGGCGCGCTGAGCCGGGCCGATGCGGCCGGCTGCCCGGGCGCGGGGCCGGCCGCGGTCCCGGTGCGGCCGTCCGGCGCAGTCGGGTGCTCGGGGCGCGCCCCCGGGTGCCGAGCCGCGCGGACGCGGTGTACCGTGGTCGCATGCAGTCCGGCCGCCTCCTCCTTAGTCGCCGCGGCGAGGCCTGAACCGGCCCTCCTCGTCGCGGAGTCCCGTCACGGCTGACCCCGACACGCACGAGGAGACGACCATGAAGAACACGCAGACCCCCAGCGGGATGCCGATCCACAAGTACCGCCCGTTCCACGAGCAGATCCGGGTGGACCTGCCCGACCGCACGTGGCCCACCCGACGCATCACCGAGGCCCCGCGCTGGTGCGCGGTCGACCTCCGCGACGGCAACCAGGCGCTCATCGACCCGATGAGCCCCGAGCGCAAGCGCATCATGTTCGACCTGCTGGTGCGCATGGGCTACAAGGAGATCGAGGTCGGGTTCCCGTCGGCCAGCCAGACCGACTTCGACTTCGTCCGCAGCCTCATCGAGGAGGACGCGATCCCCGAGGACGTGACCATCCAGGTCCTCACGCAGGCGCGCGAGCACCTCATCGCCCGCACCTACGAGTCCATCCGCGGGGCCCGCCAGGCCATCGTCCACCTGTACAACTCCACGAGCGTCCTGCAGCGCGAGGTCGTGTTCCGCACCGACCGCCAGGGCATCATCGACATCGCGCTCGAGGGCGCGCGCCTCTGCCGCGAGTACGAGAGGACGATCCCGGACGTCGACGTCTTCTACGAGTACTCGCCGGAGAGCTACACCGGCACGGAGCTCGAGTTCGCGGCCGAGATCTGCAACCGCGTCGTCGAGGTCCTCGACCCGACGCCCGAGCGGAAGGTCATCCTGAACCTGCCCGCCACCGTCGAGATGGCGACCCCGAACGTCTACGCCGACTCGATCGAGTGGATGTGCCGGCACCTGGACCGCCGCGACGAGATCATCGTGTCGCTGCACCCGCACAACGACCGCGGCACGGCCGTCGCGGCTGCCGAGCTCGGCTACCTGGCCGGCGCCGACCGCATCGAGGGGTGCCTGTTCGGCAACGGCGAGCGGACCGGCAACGTCGACCTCGTCGCGCTCGGCATCAACCTGTTCACGCAGGGCATCGACCCGCAGATCGACTTCAGCGACCTCGACGCCATCAAGCGCACCGCCGAGCACTGCAACCAGCTGGCGGTGCCGGAGCGGAGCCCGTGGGCGGGCGACCTCGTGTACACGGCGTTCAGCGGATCCCACCAGGACGCCATCAAGAAGGGGTTCGAGGCCATGGCGGCCACCGCGGCGGCCCAGGGCGTGACGGTCGACGACATCCCCTGGGCGGTCCCGTACCTGCCCGTCGACCCGCAGGACCTCGGCCGCTCCTACGAGGCCGTGATCCGCGTCAACTCGCAATCCGGCAAGGGCGGCGTGGCGTACCTGCTGAAGGCCGACCACTCGCTCGACCTGCCCCGCCGCCTCCAGATCGAGTTCTCGGGCGTGGTCCAGGCGAAGACCGACGCCGAGGGCGGCGAGGTCACGAGCGCGCAGATCTGGTCGATCTTCCAGGACGAGTACCTCCCCGCGCCGGTCGAGCGCTCCGAGGAGAAGTGGGGCCGGTTCGAGCTCACGTCCACCCGCACGTCCAGCGACATGGGCGGCTCGGTGTCCCTCCAGGTGGAGCTCCGCGACGGCGACGAGGTGCGCGGCGCGGAGGCGTCCGGCAACGGGCCCATCGCCGCGTTCCTGCAGGTGCTCGCCGACCAGGGCGTCGACGTCCGGCTCCTCGACTACGTGGAGCACGCGCTGAGCGCGAGCGGCGACGCCCGGGCGGCCTCCTACGTCGAGCTCGAGGTCGAGGGCGTGCGGCTGTGGGGCGTCGGCATCGACGAGGACAGCTCCACGGCGTCGCTCGAGGCGATCGTCTCCGGCGTCAACCGGGCGATCCGCCGCGGCGTGCGCGCGCCGGAGCTCGCCGGGGTCTGATCCCGCGGCACCACGGGGACGACGGCCGGGCGGCGACGCCCGGCCGTCGTCGCGTCCGGGGCGATGCCGCCGCCCAGGGCGGGGACGGCGTCCG
>NZ_JAVCVL010000149.1:0-6955 GCF_032917815.1 Clavibacter sp. MX14-G9D
GCGCGCCGCGCCGCCCGCGCCGGCCCGCCGTCAGGCGCGCGGGCGCGGGCGCGGCTGCAGCCGCTCGAGCTGCGTCACGTGCTGCGGCGTGAGCTCCTCGAGGGAGTGCGCGCCGAGGAGCTTCATGGTGCGGACGATCTGGTCCGAGAGGATCGCGATGGTGCGGTCGACGCCCTGGCGCCCGCCGGCCATCAGGCCGTAGAGGTAGGCGCGGCCGATGAGGGTGAACCTCGCGCCGAGGGCGATGGAGGAGACGATGTCGGCCCCGTTCATGATGCCGGTGTCGACCATGACCTCCGTGTCCTGGCCGACCTCGCGCACGACCTCGGGCAGCAGGTGGAACGGGATCGGGGCGCGGTCGAGCTGGCGGCCGCCGTGGTTGGACAGGACGATGCCGTCGACGCCCGCGTCGACGAACCGCTGCGCGTCCTCGATGCTCTGCACCCCCTTGATGACGAGCTTCCCGGGCCACATCCCGCGGATGATGCGCAGGTCGTCGAAGCTGATGGTGGGGTCCATGGCCAGGTCGAGGAGGTCGCCCACGGTGCCGCCGGTGGCGCTGAGGGAGGCGAACTCGAGCTTCTTCGTGGTGAGGAAGTCGTACCACCACCACGGGCGGGGGAGCGCGTCGAGGACGGTGCCGACGGTCAGCTGCGGCGGGATGGAGAAGCCGTTGCGCTTGTCACGGAGGCGCGCGCCGGCGACCGGCGTGTCCACCGTGAAGAAGAGCGTCTCGTAGCCGGCGGCGGCGGCCCGCTCGACGAGGCCGTAGGAGATGTCGCGGTCGCGCATCACGTAGAGCTGGAACCAGTTGCGCCCGTGGGGGTTCGCCGCCTTCACGTCCTCGATGGACGTGGTGCCGAGCGTCGACAGCGTGAAGGGGATGCCGGCGGCCGCCGCCGCCCCCGCCCCCGCGGTCTCGCCCTCGGTCTGCATCAGCCGGGTGAAGCCGGTCGGCGCGATGCCGAACGGCAGCGCGGACGGGGCGCCGAGCACGGTCGCGGTGGTGTCGACCGACGCGACGTCGCGCAGCACCTGCGGGTGGAACTCGACGTCCTCGAACGCCTGCCGGGCGCGGGCGATCGAGATCTCGCCCTCCGCCGAACCGTCGGTGTAGTCGAACGCGGCCTTGGGCGTCCGTCGCTTGGCGATCGTGCGCAGGTCCTCGATGGTGAGCGCGGCGTCGAGGCGGCGCTTGCGGCCGTCGAGCTCGGGCCTCTTGAAGCTCAGGTACTCGAGGAGCTCGACGGGCTTGGGGATCTGACGTTGCACCATGTGCGCGCCTCCCTTTCTGTGGGATCGGATGCGGGGAGTCGCCGGCCCGCTCAGCGGGCGCGGGACCTCGGTCGGTACCTCACCGGGGGGTACGACCGCAGGACGAGGGATCGGAGCGATCCGAGGGAGCCGCTCGCGAGCCCGTGGGATCGAGCCTGCACGAGGATGTTGCCGATCGCCGTCGCCTCGACCGGTCCGGCGAGCACGGGGAGGCCCGTGCGGTCGGCGGTGAGCTGGCAGAGGAGCGCGTTCTGGGATCCGCCGCCGACGACGTGGATCTCGCGGATGCCGCGTCCGGAGATGCGCTCCGCATCCCGCAGCGTCGCCGCGTACGTCTCGGCGAGCGATTCGAGGATGCTGCGGACCAGGGCCGCGCGGGTGGCGGGCGCCGGCCGGTCGTGCTCCTGGAACCAGCCCGCGATGCGCGCCGGCATGTCGCCCGGCGGCGTGAAGCGCGGGTCCTGGATGTCGAACGTCGATGCCGGGCCCGGGACGCGCGCGGCCTCGTCCAGGAGGGTCGCGAGGTCGCTGCTGCGCTCGGAGTCGGTGGATGCCGCGCCGTCCCACGCGCGCATCGACTCGCTGAGGAGCCACAGCCCGGAGACGTTGCGGAGCAGGCGCGTGGTGCCGTCGACGCCGCCCTCGTTGGTGAACCCGGCCCGGCGTGCGTGCTCGGTGAGGAGGGGGCGGTCGAGCTCCAGGCCGACGAGCGACCACGTGCCGCTGGAGATGTACGCGGCGTCGTCCCCGGTCATGGGCACCGCGACCACGGCGGACGCGGTGTCGTGGGACCCGACCGCCGTGACGCGGACACCGCCGGCCGCTCCGATCGCGCGGCCGACCGAGGGCAGGAGGGAGCCCGTCGTCGTGCCCGGCGCGATCAGGGGAGCGAGGAGATCCCGCGGGATCTCGAGGAGGTCGAGGAGGCCGAGGTCGAGGTCGCCCGTGACCGGTGAGACGAGGCCGGTGGTGGACGCGTTCGTGGCCTCCGTCGCCTCGACGCCGGTGAGCCACCAGGTGAGCAGGTCCGGCATCAGCGACGCCCGGTCGGCCAGCGGGAGGGTCCCGGCGAGGCGGTCGGCGGTGAGCTGGAAGACCGTGTTGAAGGGCAGGTGCTGCAGGCCGGTGCGGGCGAAGAGGTCCGCCGCCGGGATCCGCTCGTGCACCGCGGTCACGGCCGCCGCCGTGCGCGTGTCGCGGTAGTGGTAGGGCGCCCCGATCAGGCGGCCGGCCCGCAGGAGCCCGTAGTCGACCGCCCACGAGTCCACGCCGATGGAGACCAGGTCGTCGGCGTCGCGGACGGCGGTGCCGAGGCCGTCGAGGACGGACCGCCAGAGCCCGGTCGTGTCCCAGTGCAGGCCGGCCGTGTCGGGCGCGCCCTCGTGCAGGGACACGGGGCGGTTGGCGAAGCGCGCGACGTGGCGGAGGCGGATCCCGTCGGCGTCGACGCTGCCGAGGATCACGCGTCCGCTGCTCGCGCCGAGGTCGACGGCCGCGACCTGCGTCACCACGCCCGCGCCGCCTCCGCGGCGCAGCGGGGCGTCATCGGAGGAACGCCGCCGCGACGCCCGCGTCGACGGGGACGTGGAGGCCGGTGGTGTGCGAGAAGTCCGACGTGCAGAGCGCGAACACGGCGTTCGCGACGTTCTCGGGGACGACCTCGCGCTTCAGGATGGTGCGCTGCGCGTAGAACGCACCCAGGTCCTCCTCCTCGATCCCGTAGGTCCTCGCCCGATTGGCGCCCCACCCGGAGGCGAAGATGCCGGAGCCGCGGACGACGCCGTCGGGGTTGATGCCGTTGACCTTGATGCCGTGCTCGCCGAGCTCGGCCGCGAGCAGCCGCACCTGGTGGGCCTGGTCCGCCTTGGTGGCCGAGTAGGCGATGTTGTTCGGTCCGGCGAAGACCGAGTTCTTCGAGGAGATGTAGACGATGTCGCCGCCGAGGCCCTGGTCGACGAGCACGCGCGCCGCGGCCTGGGAGACGAGGAAGGAGCCCTTGGCCATCACGTCGTGCTGCAGGTCCCAGTCCGCCTCGGTCGTGTCGAACAGCGACTTGGAGAGGCTGAGGCCCGCGTTGTTGACGACGAGGTCGAGGCCGCCGAACGCGAGGACGGCGGCGTCGACGGCGGCCTTCACGGCCGCGGCGTCGGACACGTCCGCGGCGACGCCGATCGCGACGTCGGGCGAGCCCAGCTCCGCGGCCGCGGCCTGCGCCTTCCGGAGGTCGAGGTCCGCGACGACGACGCACGCGCCCTCGGCGGCGAGGCGCGTGGCGATGGCCTTGCCGATGCCGGACGCGGCGCCCGTGACGAGCGCGATGCGGGAGGCGAGGGGCTTCGGCTTCGGCCTCCGCTGCAGCTTGGCCTCCTCGAGCGCCCAGTACTCGATGCGGAACTTCTCGGCCTCGTCGATGGGCGCGTAGGTCGAGATGGCCTCCGCGCCCCGCATGACGTTGATCGCGTTGACGTAGAACTCGCCGGCGACGCGGGCGGTCTGCTTGTCGGGCCCGTAGGAGAGCATGCCGACGCCCGGGACGAGCACGATCAGCGGGTCGGCGCCGCGGATGGCGGGGCTGTCCGGCGTCGCGTGGGCGTCGTAGTAGGCCTGGTAGTCCGCGCGGTAGGCCGCATGCAGGGCGGGGAGGCGCTCGAGGATCTCCTCGACGGATGCCGTGGCCGGCAGGTCGACGACGAGCGGCTTCACCTTGGTGCGGAGGAAGTGGTCGGGACAGGAGGTGCCCAGCGCGGCGAGGCGCGGGTGCTCCGTGCTGGCGAGGAAGTCGAGCACCTCCGCCGAGTCGGTGAGGTGGCCGACCTGGGGACGGTCGTGCGAGGCGATCGCGCGCAGGTGCGGGGCGAGGGCGGCGGCCTTGGCGCGACGCTCCTCCGCGGGCAGGGCGGCGTAGCCGTCGAGCGCGGGACCGAACGGCTCCGGCGCGCCGTGCTCGACGATGTACGCGGCCGCGGTCTCGATGATGTGCCGCGAGTTCCACTCCGCCTCCTCGCTCGTGTCGCCCCAGGCGGTGATGCCGTGCCCGCCGAGGATCGCCCCGATGAGCGTCGGATCGGCCTCCTTGATCGCGGCGATGTCGAGCCCGAGCTGGAAGCCGGGGCGCCGCCACGGCACCCAGGCGACGGTCCCGCCGAAGGCCTCGGCCGTCAACCGCTCGCCGTCGGCGGCCGTCGCGAAGGCGATGCCGGAGTCGGGGTGGAGGTGGTCCACGTGCGCCGCGTCGACGAGACCGTGCATGGCCGTGTCGATCGACGGTGCGGCGCCGCCCTTGCCGTGCAGCGCGTAGTCGAACGCCGCCACCATCTCGTCCTCCCGCTCGACGCCCGGATAGACGCCCGCCAGCGCGCGCATCCGGTCGAGCCGCAGGACCGCCAGACCCGACTCGGTCAGCGTGCCGAGGTCGCCGCCGGAGCCCTTCACCCAGAGCAGCTCGACCGGCTCGCCCGTGACGGGATCGGTGTCCGTGCCCTTCGCGGACGTGTTGCCGCCCGCGTAGTTCGTGTTCCGGGGGTCGGCGCCGAGGCGGTTCGAGCGGGCGATGAGCTCCGCGGCGGTGTCGTTCGTCATGGTGCGGGTTCCTGTCGGCTGGCGCGGTGGGCGGGCGGGAGGGGCGTGCGGGAGGGGCGGATCCGTGCGGGGAGGCGCGGGGGCTCAGGCGCCCCAGCCGGACTGGGTGCCGCCGACGCGCGCCGCGGCGAGGCGCTCGCCGTGGCCGGAGTCGGCGTAGGCGCGCATGGGGTCGGCCGGCAGTCCGCGGCTCTCCCGCCACGCGGCCAGCGCGGGACGGACGTCGGAGTAGAACGCGTCCATCAGGATGCCGTTCGCCCCGAGCACGTCGCCGGCGACCTGCGCGGCCTCCAGCGCTTCGCGGTCCACGAGCAGCGCGCGCGCCGTCATCTCCTGCACGTTGAGCACGGAGCGGATCTGCCCGGGGATCTTGTCCTCGACGTTGTGGCACTGGTCGAGCATGAACGCGACGGGGGAGTCCGGCCCGTAGCCGCCGCCGCGGACGACCTCGTGGAGGATGCGGAACAGCTGGAACGGGTCGGCCGCGCCCACGATGAGGTCGTCGTCCGCGTAGAAGCGCGAGTTGAAGTCGAACGAGCCGAGCTTCCCGAGTCGCAGCAGCTGGGCGACGATGAACTCGATGTTGGTCCCGGGCGCGTGGTGCCCGGTGTCGAGGCACACGAGCGCGCGCTCGCCGAGGGCGGCCACGTGCGCGTAGCTGGTGCCCCAGTCCGGGACGTCCATGTGGTAGAACGCCGGCTCGAAGAACTTGTACTCGAGCACCATCCGCTGCGTACCGCCGAGCCGGGCGTAGATCTCCGCGAGGGACTCGGCGAGCCGGTCCTGGCGTCCGCGGATGTCCTGCTGGCCGGGGTAGTTCGAGCCGTCGGCGAGCCAGACCTTGAGGTCCCGGGAGCCCGTCGCATCCATGATGTCGATGCAGGCGAGGTGGTGGTCGACGGCCATCCGCCGGATCGCCGGGTCGGAGTGCGTGAGCGAGCCGTGCTTGTAGGCGTCGTCCTGGAAGGTGTTCGAGTTGATCGTCCCGAGCGCCACGCCCTCGGACGCGGCGTACTCGCCGAGCGCGGCGTAGTCGTCGACCCGGTCCCACGGGATGTGCAGCGCGACCGTCGGGGCGAGTCCCGTCAGCCGGTTCACCGTCGCGGCGTCGGAGATCTTCTCCTCGATCGTGCGGGGCGTCCCCGGGGTCGTGAAGACCTTGAAGCGGGTGCCGGCGTTGCCGAACGCCCAGGAGGGGAGCTCGATGGCCTGCTGCTCGAGCTGGCGGAGGATCTCGGGGCCGAGTTCGGTCACGGGCGTGTCCTTGTCTACGTCGTCGGAGGCGGTCCCGGTCATGAATCGTTTCACGGGATGTCATGACAGTAGCGGGGGACCGGACGGCGTGTCAACGACGCGCGCCGTCCGCGGACCCGGGCCCGTCCGTCCCGGGGGCGCGGCATGGCATAGCCTCGGGATCCGGGGCGCCGTCCGCGACCGCCCCGCACCCGCACCCTGACCACCCCGACGCCGAGGAGCCGACGTGGCCGTGAGCATCCGCGACGTCGCCGCCCGCGCGGGAGTGTCCGTGGGCACCGCGTCGAACGTCCTCAACCGGCCGGAGCGGGTCAACGCCGACGCCGTCCGCCGGGTGCACGACGCCATCGCGGAGCTCGGCTTCGTGCGCAACGACGCGGCCCGCCAGCTGCGGGCCGGCCGCAGCCGCAGCGTCGGCCTCGTGGTGCTCGACGCCGGCAACCCGTTCTTCGCGGAGCTCGCCCGCGGCGCGCAGGCGCGGGCCGCCGAGGCCGGGCTCGCGGTCCTCCTCGCGAGCACCGACGGCGACGCCGCGCAGGAGGACGCGTACCTCGACCTGTTCGAGGAGCAGCGGGTGACGGGCGTGCTCATCTCGCCGCAGGGCGAGGGCTCGCCGCGGATCGCCCGGCTGCGGGCCCACGGGATCCGGTGCGTCCTCGTCGACCGGGAGGCCGACGACCCCGACGTCTCGTCGGTCGCGGTGGACGACGTCGCCGGGGGACGGCTCGCGGTGGAGCACCTGCTCGGGCTCGGGCGGCGCCGCATCGCGGTCGTCGGCGGACCGGCGTCCGTGCGGCAGGTCGCCGACCGCGTCGCCGGTGCCCGCGAGGCCGTCGCCGCCGTGCCC
>NZ_JAVCVL010000015.1:0-30004 GCF_032917815.1 Clavibacter sp. MX14-G9D
CCGCCTGCACCGGTATGGCGGCGTCGATGACCGACGTCACTCCTTCACCAGGGCCGGCCCGAGCAGGTCCGTAGCGTCCTTCACGAACGCGTCGTACGCCTCCTGGCCGTCGGCCTTGCCGCTGAGGATCAGCTCCGTCGCGGAGGCCACCGCCTGCCCGATCTGGTCCGCGCCGTCGCCCGTCACCACGTAGATGCTGTCGGCCAGGTCCTCGCCGGCCTCCAGCAGGCGCGGCTCCTCGGAGTAGGGCGCCACGTCGTCGAGGTCGTCACGGGCCGAGGCCGCACCCGAGGCCGTCAGCTGTTCGGCGAGGGGCTCGCCTGTGGACAGGTACTCGATGAACTCCATCGCGGCGTCCTTGTTCTCCGACTGCTCGGAGATGGCGTAGCCACCACCGGTGCTGCTCCACCCGTAGGGCTCGTCGCCGGAGCGCAGGCCCGGGAACTGCCAGGTGGTCACCTTCTCGTCGAGCCCGTCGATCGGGGTCGCGCCCTCGGGCCCCCAGTCGAACTTCCATCCCCACGTGCCCTGCGCGGCGACCTGGATCTCGCCCTCGGGGAACTTCTCGTACTTCGTCGGCTCCCAGGGGTTCGGGTTCTGGAGGTCCTCCACCGGCATGAGGCCCTTCTCGACTAGCTCGGCGTACAGCTCGAAGACGGCGAGCCAGCCCGGGCTCTCGAGGTCCCACGTGTCCGTCTCGGTGTCGTAGTAGCCCGTGTCGGTGCCGCCGAGCAGCGGCTGGAAGCCCTCGCCCCACGTGCCGCCGCCCCACGCGGTCCCCGCCGGGATGACGATGGGGGTGCCGCCGGTCTTCTCCTTGACCTGCACGAGCCGGTCGATCAGCTCGTCCCAGGTCTCGGGCTGGGAGGTGTCGACGCCGACCTCCTGCAGCACGTCCTGGCGGATGAAGAGGTTGAGGACCCCCGCGCCCGAGGGCAGGCTGTAGATGCTGCCGTCCTGGCGGGTCATCGCCTCCTTGACGGCGGGGTAGTAGTGCGACCAGCCGTCCCACTCCTCCAGGTAGCCGTCGAGCGGCTCGAGATAGCCGGCCGAGGACCACGCGATGGCCATGTTCTCGCCGATGTCGAGCACGTCCGGCGCCTGTCCCGCGATGAGCTGCTGCGTCATCTTGGTCATGAACTGCTCGTCGGTGAGCTGATCGGCGATCAGTTCGACCCGGATCTCCTTGCCCTCCTCCTTCATCTGAGCCTCGAAGCCCGGGATGACGGCGCCGATGGCGTCGATGTTGGTCTGCTTCGTCTCCATGATCGTGATGGTCACGGGGCCGTCCTCTCCGGATCCGCCACCGCCGCCGCTCGCGCAGGCGCTGAGCCCGACGGCGACGGTTCCGGTGACGAGGGCCGCGATCACGCGGGAACGCTTCATTGCGATGCCTCTCTCCGCGCCTCGTCCGTCGGCCACTTTGCCACTTCGATGGGATAAAGCGCTGGATGCGATGTTAGGACATGAGGTCATAAGCGTCAACGGTGGCGATCACCGGGATCGTGATCCGCGGAGCGCAGCCCCCGCGGAGGGTCAGTCCGGCTGCGGTAGCTTCGACGGATGCCTCGCGGCGCCCGTCCGCGGGCGCCGACCGGACCGCGAGGAGGGGATGTGCCCCGAGGCAGCAACCTCCCGAGGCTGGCGGACTACAACCAGGCGGTCGTGCTCGATCTGGTGCGGCGGGAACCGGGCCGCAGCCGTGCCGACCTACAGCGGATCTCCGGCCTCGCCTCGCAGACCATCTCGAACATCACCCGCCGGCTCATCGACAAGGGCATGATCCGCGAGAGCGCGCCCGCTGACACCAGCCGCGGCCGTCCGAGCATTCCGCTCTCGGTGGATCCGGACGGCGCGTGCGCGGTCGGCGTGCACGTCGACCCGGCTCGCCTCACCGTGCTCCTGCTCGACATCGCGGGCACGATCCGCGACAGCCGAGAGCTCCGCACGCCCCAGTCGCCGGACCCCGACGACACCACTGCGCTCATCGCCCGGAGCGTCGACGAGATGGTCCGGGCGTCCGGCGTAGAGGGAGCACGGGTCCTCGGCCTCGGCGTCGCGGTGCCGGGCCCGCTCGACGTCCGCTCGGGCGTGATGATCGCCCCGCCCCAGCTCCCGCGCTGGCGGCATGTGCGGCTGCGCGCCGACCTGCACGCGGCGACGGGAATGCCGGTGCTGCTCGACAAGGACGTCACGGCCGCCGCGACCGCCGAGCTGCGCGCCACCGCCGATGCCGACTTCCTGTTCCTCTACCTCGGATCCGGCGTGGGTGCGTCGGTGGTCTCCGAGAGCCAGGTGCTCCGCGGGACGAGCAACAACGTCGGCGAGATCGGGGACATCCTCGTGGACCCGGCAGCGGAGGACCTCGGGTGGGTCGGCCGGCGCGGCGGGCTCGCGGCGGCGTGCGTGCCGGAGGCGCTCGTGATCCAGGCGGTGCAGGCAGGGCTCATGCCGCTTCCCGACCTCGCCGACTACCTCGCGCTCGACGACGCGCTCACGCGCCTGTCCGAGCTGGCGGCCGGCGGCGATCCGGTGGCCATGGCCCTCCTATCGCGCGCCGCGCGGCGCGTGGCATCCGGGATCGCGGTCCTCGTCAACTTCCTCGACGTGCCGCGCGTGGTCCTCGGCGGACCCGCGTGGAACCGGCTCCGCGCCACGTTCCTGCCCGTGCTGGAGGAGGCGGTGCAGCGCGAGCTCGTCGTCGCGCGACCGGGGTTCCGGGTGGCGGGCAGCCCGGTGGGGGAGCAGATCGCCGCGCAGGGCGCCGCGGAGCTGGTGCTCGACAGCTTCCTCGCGCCGCACGCCGGCGTGCTCGTCATGGGGTGAGGACGTCGGCGGTCCTGCGCGCAGGACGACCGTGTCCCTCCCGCCGACGTCAGAGCTCCAGGAGCTTCCGCTTCGCCGCGGCGAACTCCTCGTCGTCGAGGACGCCCTCCGCGCGAAGGTCGGCGAGCTTGCGGATCTCCGCGACGAGGTCGGGAGCAGCCGCGGTCGCGACCGGTTCCGTCGCCGTGATCGCTGCCGGGGTCGCGGCAGGCGCGACGGCGGGCGCGCTGGCCGCCGCGGCGAACCCGCCGATCACAGGCGTGTTGCCCGAGACTTCGTCGGTGCGCTGAAGGAAGACGAAAGGCGCGTCAATGACCTCGAGAGCGGGCTCATCGCGATCCTCGCTCGACTGTCGAGCCTCGAGTTGAAGCGCCGCACGGGCATTCGTCACGCCGTCTTCACTCCTGCTGAGGTCGACAGTCTCCTGCGTTCGGCATACCGTCTCCGCGGCCTGGACGCTGGCCTCCTCGGTGGATCCTCCAATGCGGACGTCGCGATCGACATCGAACGAAGCCACGACGGTTCTCTGGTGGTCTATCCCGCTGTCGCCGTCTGACGACCTGACACGTGGCGCCCTTAACCTGACGCCATGTACATGGACGCGCCCCGAGGGCTCAAGGACGAGGCCCGACTCGCTGAGCGCCGCCACATGCTCGAGACCGTGGAGCACGTGCGACCGCTCGTGGAATGGAAGGAAGACGTACTCGCTCGGCGGCGAGCGAGGCGGCCGGACATCATGATCCCGGACTTCGATCCCGCCGAGGTCGGTGGCGGCATAGGGACGCGCGCTCTCATGGTGTTCGAGGCGCCGGGTCCGAAGACGGTGCCGGAGTGGGGCGGCTCCGGATTCATCAGCACGGACAACGACGATCCGACCGCCCAGAACAACTGGCTTGCACGCAACGACGCCGGAATGCACGAGCACACGCTGTCGTGGAACATCTGCCCCTGGGTCCTCGGAAAGGCGTCAGTCCACCCGGGGCCGACGGAGCTCGCGCAAGGAGCGATCGAGCTTCGGGGTCTCATGCGGCTCCTGCCGGATCTCCTGGTCGTCGTCCTCTGCGGTCTCAAGGCCCAGCAGGGTTAGACTTCGTTCATCGAGCCGCACATCGAAGGCGGGCCCTCGGTGATCCGGACCTGGCATCCATCGAACCTCTCCTTCAAGCAGCCAAACAAGCGTGCTGAATTCACGACCGCCCTCGAGCGCGCGGCCAGCCGGATCGCCTGAATCGAAGGAAGCGGTCCGCGCCGGCTTCCCCCACCGCCGGCGAGTGAGCCGCATTGCGTCGCGTCAGCTACCGTCCCTCGGTCATGGCTGTCGGTGGTCATCGCTAATGTCGTCTTCACGTTCCGGAGTTGCGGCCATCGGTACCTGGCCGGCCGCACGGCAACCCGATCCATCGACCGGGTGCCCCAGGGGAAGAACGGGCGGTGGCCGGTCGGTCGCCGCAAGCCCGATGGACAGGACCGCCATGCCCGAACAGCTCCCCTACATCTTCCGGATCCCCAGTTCCCTGTCGTGGGAGGGCGCCCGGGCGCGGCTCCTCGCCCGTGCTGACGGACTCCGTGCCGGTGATGCCCTCGACGCGCGCTTCTTCGCTGACGCGCATCTCATCAGGCGCGCGACGATCCGGTCCGCCGCCGATGTCGACCGGGCCGTCCGCCTCGTCGAGGCGGCGGACGAATTCCCCGCAGAGTCCGACGAGGTCGGCGGTGGCTGGCGGATGCGCGGCGCCCTCGACATCCGCGACGTGCGCGGCATGCGCCCGGAGGCGACCTCGCGGACCGAGATCGACTTCGAGGAGCTCGCCGAGCACCGCACGGCCGCCGAGCTGGCCCGGTTCCTGCACCACATCCACTGGATCCCCCAGAGCCGCGGCATCACCGACGCCTTCGTGGACGAGCACTTCCCCGGTCGCACGTGGCAGGGACTCCTGCTCGTCCTCGAGGCGGCCGGCATCTTCGTCGGCCGCGGCGGGAGCCCTCCGCGCCTCATGCCCACCGTCGGGATGCTGCACTTCACGGATGCCATGCATTGGGCGGTGCAATGGGAGGACGGCGTCGTCACCGCTTCATCGGCTCGGTGACCGCGCTAGTCCCGGCGCCCGCCGGAGCCCAAGCGCGCCCCCATGGCCGCGACCTCCAACCAGGCGCCGGTCGCCCGCTCGTCCTCCGTCGCGTCGCGCAGCACCGCCGCCAAGCGCGTCCGCAGCCGGAGCTCCGCGGGCGTGAGCGCACTCTCGTGCCCGTTGGCGAGCAGGTAGGTGTGCGCGTCGGTCGCGAAGGCGGCCAGGGCGTCGAGGAAGATCTCGAGCAGCCGCGCCGCCTCTCCCACCCGCGAACCGTCATGGGGGATCGGCAGCATGGGGACGAGCTGCAGGCGTCCGTGCCAGATCCTCTCGTCCAGAGGATCCGAGAAGAGGGTCAGCGCGGTCGCGAGGGTGCCCGTCTCGCTCGAGGGGAACGCCCGCCGGACGTCGTGCACGATCTCGTGGAAGTGATCGTCGGCGAGCCCGAAGCCGACGAACAGCAGGTGTCGGGTCGCGAGGGTGGCCTTCACGATGGAGGAGAGCGCGCGTCGGGTGGAGTCGAAGCCGAGGTAGTCGTCGCGTGTGAGGACGATGGAAGCCGGATCATCGACCGTGCCGTGCAGCTTCAGGAGCCAGCGCTCGTGCTCGCCCTCGTGCGGCCCGGGGATGATCGAGCGCGGAGCCCCGGCATCCGCGGCGGCGGTCTCGAAGAGCCTGTCGTAGTTCAAGGTGATCGCCTGCTCGGAGTCGATCGCCGTGAGCAGCGCCGGCGCGAGGCCGTAGCGCTGAAGAGCCCCGATCTCCTCGGCTACCGCGACGGCGAAGCTGCCGGGCGTCTGCTCCTCATGCAGCGCCGCGAGGTACGAGGCCTGGTCGAGGACGTCCTTCTCGCGCAAGGAGGCCGCGGTCGCCGCGTCGAGTCCGATCCGCTCCCCGAGGTCATGCAGCAGGGAGCCCCACGACGGGCCGCCCGCGCTGACGCTCGTCCCCGCCCCGAGGAAGGGGACGAGTCGACGCCTGCGGGCTCGAGCGGCCAGGGCGTACACCTCCGCGAGCATCGGCGCGGTCAGTTCGGGCCATGATCTCGCCGCGTCCTGACGCCGCCGCGTCTGCGCGAAGGCGTGGGCGTCGTCATGCCGCGTGACGATCACGATGTCGACGGCGAATTCGACGGCGAGCACACGGAGGACCTCGATCTGCTGCGTGAGCAGGGCATCGCGAACCGCTCCCGATCCGCCGCCCGCGGTCGCGAACGTCGGTACCGCGAGGAGCGGCAAGGGTCGACTGGTCGCCCGGTGGGCGTGGGCCGTGCGGGACGCGTGCTCGACGAACTCGCGGAGCCGGCGGGCCACGTCTGCGAGCCCTTCGGCATCTGCGGCGTGCTGGACGGCTCGGTCGGGTACCGCGGTCAGGACGGGTGTCGGCTCGCCCTCGATGGGGACGAGCGGCAGCGCCACCTGCACTCCGGTGGAGAAGCGATCTGTGCGCACCTCCGCGACGCGCTCGCGCAATCGGGAGAGGGAATCCCAGAAAGAGGTGAGGGAGAGGAATCTGTCGGTGGGCAGGAGCCAGGCATCGCAGGCGAGATGCAGGAGATCGCCCCGGGCGACGAAGAGGTGAGGGGAAGGCACGCGCTCTTCCTATCAGGCCGTCGAACCGGGAGCATTCGCCGCAGCTGCTGATCGTCGGATGACGCCGTCGCCCGACCGCTCCACTCCCATGTCAGTGCGTCGCGTCAGACTGGAGCCATCACCTCGAGCCGAGCGGAGAATGCGATGAGTACCCACGAGTCTGCGGCGAATCAGGACCCGACATTGTTCTGCGCCTACTTCGGCGGCCCTCGGGACGGGTTCATGACGGGAGATCTCCCGGTGGCGCTCTCCGGCGACAAGCTGACCGGCTCCGTCGCTCGCATCCCCATGAGCCAGCCCAGCGCCTTCAGCCTGCATGCCGTGTACGTCTGCACCAGCGAAACGCAGATCGACGGCTTCTGGGAATTCCGATACATCGGCATGGAGGGTCCGAATGGGGAGAAGCTCATCACCGAGGAGGGCGAGCAGCGGAACGACATGCACGATCCCCGATCTCCCTCCGCTCACCCTCGGGCGGTCTCTTCGTGAACGAGGCGGTCCAGCCGTCTGCCCGGTACTCCACCGCGGCGCACTGGTGGGTCGCAACGGAGCTCATCCGGCGCAATCAGCACCTGGCGCTCATCGAGACGTACCCGATGGAGGGCTTCTACGACTGCCTCACGCTGCTCGGAGATTCCACCGCTGGTCCTGTGCACATCGACTTCAACCGCCGCGGTCGCATCCACGTGCACCCGGACCACATCGGAATGATCTCGACAGCCGACATCGTCGGTCACGAAGACGCGCATTGGGCCGTGAAGGAGATCGAGCGGGCCGCCGGACTCGCGCCCGGTGACGAGCCGCCCGTCAGCACGGGCAGGCTGGTGACCCTGCGCCTGATGGCGCGAGTGGTGAACCACCTGGTCAACGACCGGTCGGACTGGGCCCTGAGGGTGATGAGCCTGGAGCGTGACGGCTACGCGGTGCCGCTCATCCATCCTTCGGCGGGTGATCACTCGCCTCTGCCAGGAGTGTTCCCCAGCGCTCGTCTCCACCACGCCTTCTTCCTCGCGTCCGGCCTGCCAGACGAGTTCGAGGCCGGTCGATTCTGGGCGCTGCAGCGTGACGGGATCGTCGTCGCTGTCTTCGATACGAGGGGTTTCGTCCACACGAAGCACGCTCAGACCGCTCTCCGGCCGCTTTACGCTCGGGTCGATCGGAACCTGACCCAGACGATGACGATCGCCCTGGCCGACGTGCTGCCCTAGGCGCAGCACTTCGCGCTCCTCCGCAGGCGCGAGAGCGCACCAGAGGGCCGCCGCGCACTCACCCCTCGCGCGTCAGGTCCTCGAGTCCTCGGTTCTGCCACCCGCTTCCTGGCGCCGCACGCCGGCGTCCTCATGGAGCGTCAACGAGGAGGACAGGGCCCGGCGCCCCCGCACCGGGCACCCCGGCCCCGGGCTCCGGGACGAGGTGCAGGCCCGCGGCCGTGTCGGCCGTGCGCATGAGCGCCTCGGCCCACGCGCGGTCGATGGCGGGTGCGTCCTCGGCGAAGTGGAACTCCACCGGGACGCCCGGGTGGATCCAGACGGTCCGTCGCCCGCCGCCCTCGGAGCCCGGGTTCCGCCAGGAGAACGCGAAGCCCTCCCGTCGGCGCAGCTTGGCGACGATGACGAGCTGCAGGTGGGCGAGCGCGCGGTCGTCGACGTCGACGCGGGTCGAGGCGCCGTAGACCAGGCGGCCCATCGCCGGTCCCGCCTAGGCGCCGGTCGAGCGGATCGTCCGGTCGACCGCACCGGACGGGAGGGAGGTCGAGTCGGCGCCGCGCTGATGGTTCATGCACAAGACGTTACGGGGCTCTCGACGTGGCGTCCGCGGGGTTGACACGGAGCGACGACGTCCCGGCGCCGCGCGACCGCTCCGGGTCCGGCCGGTCTCCCTGGGGACCCGAGGGTGACCGGCGCGATTCCGTCTCAGTCGCGCGGGGCGGCGGCTGTCTCGGCCTGGATCGTCGTCGGGGTGGGCGGTGCCGCGTGGGCGCCGTGCCCGCCGTCGGCCGGGAGGCCGTCGGGGAGCGCATCCGCCGGCACCGGTTCCGCGGCGCCCGGGTGCGTGCGCTCCAGCGCGGCGCCCTCGATGTCCACGTCCGGCAGGATCCGGTCGAGCCAGCGCGGCAGCCACCAGGCCGAGCGGCCGAGCAGGTGCATGAGCGCGGGCATCAGCAGCATGCGCACCACGAACGCGTCGAGCAGCAC
Source organism: Clavibacter sp. MX14-G9D (assembly GCF_032917815.1). Classification (NCBI taxonomy): domain Bacteria; kingdom Bacillati; phylum Actinomycetota; class Actinomycetes; order Micrococcales; family Microbacteriaceae; genus Clavibacter; species Clavibacter sp. MX14-G9D. The sequence goes on from NZ_JAVCVL010000015.1 coordinate 8,683, forward strand.
GCCGAACGCGAGACCGAAGCCGATGGACCGGATGATGGTCGACTCCGAGAAGATGAACCCGCCGAACACCGACACCATGATCAGCGCCGCCGCGGTGACGACCGCGCGGCCGGCCCGGAACCCCTGCACCACCGCGAGCCGGGCGGACGCGCCGTGCACGTACGCCTCCCGCATGCCGGAGGCGAGGAAGAGCTGGTAGTCCATCGCGAGGCCGAACAGGATCCCGACGAGGATCACCGGCAGGAAGCTCAGGATCGGCCCCGGGCTCTCCAAGCCGATGAGGCTCGCGCCCCAGCCGAACTGGAACACCGCGACGATGAGGCCGTAGGTCGCGAAGAGGGACAGCACGAACCCGCCTGTCGCGATGAGCGGCAGGAGGATCGAGCGGAACACCACGATCAGGATCAGCAGCGACAGGCCGACGACCACCAGCAGGTAGAGCGGCAGCACCGCGGCCAGCGCCTCGGAGATGTCGATGTTGGTGGCGGCCTGGCCGGCGACGCCGAGCGAGATGCCGCCGTCGAGCTCGGGCAGCGCCCGGATGTCCTGCACCAGCTGCTCGGTGGACGCGCTGTTCGGGCCCTCCTGCGGCAGCACCTGGAACGCGAGCACCGTGTTGTCGTCCGTGTTCGCGACCGGGGCGACGGCGACCACGTCGTCGAGGTCGTGCAGGGTCTGCGCGACGTCGACCTGCGTGGCGAGGAGGTCGTCGTCGGCGAGGCCGGCAGGCACGTCGGCGACCACGAGCAGCGGGCCGTTCGCGCCCTCGCCGAACTCGTCGGCGACGGTGGAGAACGCGCGCTCGCTGGTGGATCCGGAGGGCTCGCTCGAGCCGTCCGGCAGGCCGAGCCGCAGCGAGAGGCTCGGGATCGCGATGACGAGCAGGGCGACGACCGTGCCGACGACCGTGAGCACCGCGCGGAGGTTCGACATGGGCGCCAGGGCCTTGGCCGCCTGGTGCGGGTGGCGCTCGTGGCCGACGGCGGCGCGGTTGCGCTTGCGCAGCACCCGGGTGCCGGCGAGACCGAGGACCGCGGGCGTGAGCGTGATGGCGACGAGCACCGCGACGGCGACGCACACCGCCCCGACCGTGCCCATGAGCCCGAGGAACGGGACGCCCGTGACGTTGAGGGCGAGGAGCGCGACGATCACGGTGGATCCCGCGAAGACGACCGCGGTGCCCGAGGTGCCGGTCGCCAGCCCGATGGACTCGCGCACGCCGGTTCCCTGCAGCATCTGCTTGCGGTGCCGGTTCACGATGAAGAGGGAGTAGTCGATGCCGACCGCGAGGCCGAGCATCACGCCGAGCACCGGGGTCACCGACGCCATGTCGACGATGCCGGAGAACGCGAGCGACGCCGTGACGCCGACGCCCACGCCGACCACCGCGGTGACGATGGGGAGGGATGCGGCGATGACCGTGCCCAGCATGACGATGAGGACGATCGCCGCGAAGAGGAGGCCGACGACCTCGCCGATGCCGAAGATCTCGGGGACGCCCTGCGCCAGGTCGGTCGCGAAGTCGACGCTGGTGCCGGCCACGGGTGCGTCCTGGAAGTGCGCGATGGCCTCCTCCTTGGTCTCCTCGGAGAGCTCGAGGCGCGGATCCGTGAAGGAGATGTTGACGATCGCGGTGGAACCGTCCTCCGAGACCACGCCGATGCCGTCCGTGAGGCCGAGCAGCGTGCGGCCGAGCTCGGCCTGCTCGGCGCCGGAGTCGAGCTGCGCCCTCGACGCGTCGACCGTGGCCTGCTGCTCCTGGAGCGCGGCGGTCTGCTGGTCGAGCTGGGCCTGCTGCGCGTCGAGCGGGGCGAGCTGCGCCGCCGGCGCTCCCGCCGCCTCGGCCTGCTGGCGGGCGGCGGTGAGCTGCTGCTGGCCGGCCTCGAGCTGCGCCCTGCCGGCGTCGAGCTGCTGCTGCGCGGCGTCGAGCTGGGCGCGCCCCGCGGTGATCTGGTCGTCGCCGGACGCGAGCTGCGCGGCCTGGTCGGCGCGCTGCTGCGTGACGGCGAAGGGATCCACCACCGAGGCGACGCCCGGCAGGTCGCCCGCGCTCGTCGCGAGGGCGGAGATGTCCTGCTGCTGCTCGGGCGTGAACGCCTGGCCGTCCTCGGTGCGGTAGACGACCGTGCCCGTGCCGCCCGCGGTGTCGGGCAGCGTCTCGGCGAGCTCGTCGGTGACCGCGCCGGACGCGGTGCCCGGGATGTCGAAGCTGTTGCCGAGGGTGCCGGCGAACGCGAGGAACGAGCCGACGCCGATGCCGAGGATCACCACCCAGGAGACGATGACGAGCCACGCGCGACGCGCGGCCAGCGAACCGAGCCGGAACAGCAGTGATGCCATGGGATCTCCTTCAGACGTCTCGACGATACGCTACGTCTCGTCTAGTTTCTGGAGCTACCCTGTGCAGGTGAACGAGCACCGAACCGGACGGGTCCGCAGCGAAGCGGCCCGCGAGGCGATCCTGGGCGCCACCGTGCGCCTCATCCACGCGCGCGGCTACGACCACCTCACGATGGAGGGCGTCGCCCGCGAGGCCGGGGTCGGCAAGCAGACCATCTACCGGTGGTGGCCGTCCCGCGGCGCGCTCATCGCCGAGTGCCTCACCGAGGGGCGGCTCATCCCGGTCGAGTTCGACGTGCCCGACACGGGCGACCTCCTCGCCGACATCGAGCGCTGGCTCACCGACGTGCTCGCCGTGCTCGACGCGCCGACCGGCGGCCCGCTCCTCCGATCGCTGGTCGCGGCCGCCGCGGAGGACGCGGCCGTCGGCGACCGCCTGAGCGCCAGCCTCGGCGTCGATCGCGGCCTGTCGGAGCGCCTGGCCGCAGGCATCCGCGCGGGCCAGCTGCCGGCCGACGCCCCCGTCCGGGAGCTGGGCCTCGCGATCCTCGGCCTCATCGTGCTCCGTGGCCTCGGCCGCGAGGGCGGCCACGCGGACAGCGTGAGCCGGCTGGTGCGGTTCGTGCTGGGGGCGCGGGGCGCCTAGCGACCCGGGCCGGCCGGCGGGCGTCGACTACCATCGACGGATGACGACGGACCGGCTGCGAGGGCTCGCCGAGTCGCTGAGCGGCGAGGGGCCCGCCGCCGCCCTGCGCATCGTCGCGGAGCTCCGGGGCGAGCTCGCGCGCACGGAGGCGGGCCTCGTGCGCAGCGCCCGGCAGGCCGGCCTGTCCTGGGAGGCCATCGCGGAGTGCCTCGGCGTGAGCAAGCAGGCGGTCCACCGCAGGTACGGCAAGCAGTAGCGGCGCGCCCGGGCGCTGCTAGCCGGGGCGTCAACACTCGTTGACTCGAGGAGCGTGTGCCGATACGGTCGGGCGAGGGAGGTCGTCAACAGGTGTTGACGACCCGCACGCTCGCCGGCACGCTCGGCGCCGACGGAGGGGATCACGCCATGCGCAGCGACTGGACCGGGGACGCTGAGCTGCGCGAGGCGGCGGGCCGGGCGCACCGCACGTCCTGGCCGGCAGCGGTGGCGGTCGCCTCCCCGCGGCGGGTGCTCGTCGCCACGGCGCGCGCGGACCGGCGGAGCGCCTTCGAGATCGGCTCGATCTCCAAGGTCGTCACGGGCATGCTCTACGCCGACGCGGTGCGCCGCGGCGTCGTCGCGCCGACCACGGTGCTTGGGGAGCTGCTCCCGCTCACCGCCCACGGGGAGGTCGCCTCCGTGACCCTGGCGAGCCTGGCCGTCCACGCCTCCGGCCTCCCGCGCCTGGCGCCGGGGATGCACGTGCTCCGCCGCAGCGTCGCCTCCTCCCTGCGGGGGGCGAACCCGTACGGCGACTCGCTCGCGGAGCTCCTCGAGCAGACGCGGGGCGTGCGGCTGGGCCCGCGACGCCCGCGGTACTCGAACCTCGGGTTCCAGCTGCTCGGTCACGGGCTGGCGAGCGCCGAGGGACGCGACTACGGGCGGCTCGTGCGCGACCGGTTCGGCGACGGGTTCTCCACGCCCGCGCGCGCGGAGGAGATCGATGCGCCCGACCTGCGGGGATCCTCGCGGACCGGCCGCCCGGTGGAGGCGTGGGTCGGGGAGGCCGTGGCGCCCGCCGGCGGCATCCGGGCCGGCGTCGACACGATGGGCGCCTTCCTCCGCTCCCTCCTCGACGGATCGGCTCCCGGCCTCGCCGCGCTCGATCCGGTCGCGGGACTCTCGCCCCGGGTGCGGATCGGTGCCGCCTGGATCACGCTGGAGCACCGCGGCCGCACGATCACGTGGCACAACGGCATGACCGGCGGGTTCGCGAGCTGGATCGGCGTCGACCGCGAGGCCGGAGTCGGGGCGGTCGTGCTCTCGGCGCGGCAGCAGGCGGTCGACCGGGCCGGCTTCCGTCTGCTCGGCGACGCGGTGGCGGGCGGCATCGACCTGTCCTAGGCTCGGATTACAACGTTGTAATCGGAGGCGGCATGTACCGGATCGACCCTGCACGAGCTCGGAACCGCTGGCTCCTCGCCATCCTGGGCGGGTTCGCGCTGGGCGGCTTCACGCTGTCGAGCTGGGCCGCCCGGCTCCCGTCCATCCGCGCGGGGCTCGACCTGGGGGATGCGGAGCTCGGGTTCGTCCTGCTGGCGACGACCGCGGGATCCGGCGCGGGCCTCCTCGCGTCGCGCCTGCTGCTCGGCGGCGGGGGAGCCCGGCGGTCGCTCGCCGTCGCGGCCCTCGCGATGGCCGCGGGCGTCGGCGTCGTGGGGGCGGGGGTGGCGGTCGGGAGCGTCGCGGTGCTCCTCGTCGGGTTCGCGATCGCGGGGGCGGGGGTCGGCGCCACCGACGTGCTCATCAACATCGACGGCGCCGTCATCGAGCGGCTGTCGCGCCGCACCCTCATGCCGCTCATGCACGCGGCCTGGCCGGCCGGCGCGGTCGTCGGCGCCGGGGTCGGCGCGGGATGCGCGGCGCTCGAGATCACCGCCGAGGCCCAGTTGATCGCGCAGGCCGTGGTCATCGCGGTCGCCGGGCTCGTGCTGGTGCGTGCCGTCCCGGCCGGCAGCCGCGGGACCCGTCGCGCGCGGCGACGACGCGGCCAGGCGCGGGCGCGACGGGCCCCGCACGTGGACGCGCGCCTGCTGGCGATCGGCGTCGTCATGCTCGCCGCGGAGTTCGGCGAGGGGGCCGCGAACGGCTGGATCAGCGTCGCCGTCCGCGACGCGATGGGCCGTCCGGAGGCGTTCGCCGCCGCCGCGATCGGCATCTACGCGGGGGCGCAGGTGGTGGTGCGCGTCGCCGCCGGCCCGCTGGTGGACCGGTTCGGCCGGGCCGCGATGATCCGCTGGACCTCCGCCCTCGGCCTCGCGGGCGTCGTCCTGTTCCTGCTCGACCTCGGCACGGTGACCCTGGTGATCGGCGTCGTCCTCTGGTCGGTCGGCGTCTCGATGGGCTTCCCGCTCGGCATGTCCGCCGCGGCGGAGGGCGACGACCCGACCGCCCGCGTGACGCTCGTCGCGAGCGTCGGCTACGTCGCGAGCTTCATCGGCCCGCCGCTCATCGGCCTGCTGGCCCAGGGCTTCGGGCTCCTGCCCGCGCTGTGGCCGGTCGCCGTGCTGTTCCTGGTCGCGGTGCTCCTGGCCCCTGCCTTCGCGCCGCGGCGCCGGGGGCCGGATCCCGTGGCCGCCGCGACGGCGTGACATCGCATCCCTCATGAGCGGCGAGCGGGTTCCTCCTGAGGCGGACCCGGATGCCGGGAGGAGAGTCGATGCGGGGGATCAGGAGCGGCTGTCGCCGTCCTCCGGAACCTGGGGCTCCATGTCGTTCTCGGACAGGTACTTCAGCGCACGCTCGATCGTGACGATCTTCCGCTTGAGCTCCTTGAGGGCCGACGACGACTCGTCGCTGAACTCGTCGAGCCGCTCGTGCTCCCGGCGGACGGCGATCTCCGTCTGGACGAGGAGGTCCCAGACCGCTCGGTCGGGCTCGAGCCCCTGGCGCTTCCGCAGGATCGTCGCAGCCAGTCGGGTCTGGACGACGGACTCGACCGTCTCCGCAGCCGTTCCCGTGTTCGCGAGACCGAATGCGATGCCCCCTCCGCCCGCGGACACGAGCGAGCCCGCGGTCAGCAGGCCTCCGATCATCCCACCGGGGCCGAAGGCCGCGAGGGCGCTGGTGAGCGCTGCCGCGCCGGCGAGCCCCGCGCCCGCAGCCAGGGCGAGTCCGCCTGTCGCGACGACGATGGCTGCGGCGCCGGCCCCCACGGCTCCCCACTTGAGCCAGTTGACGTTGCGGCTCGCCGTGAGGACGTCCTGCGCCTCCTTGGCGGCAGCGAATACGTCGGCGCCGTAACGGCTGGTCAGGCCCATCTCCGCCGTCAGGTCCTCCATGGCCCGCTGCCGCTTGTCCTTGGGGACATTGATCTCGAACGGCCGGATGACGTTCTCCGTGGCGAGAACCGTCATCACCACTACCGCCTGCTCCTTGGAGAGGTGTCGGCTGGGCGCAGGCTCGGGCGCCACGGCCTCAGCGTCGGAGACGTCGAAGGCGAGCGCGGCGATGGCGGAGGCCAGAGGTCGGTGCTCAGCCTCGTTGCGCTGCTTCATCTCCTCGACGGCCGCGGCCTGGACGAGGCGCAGGGCGCCGATGAACCGCTCTCGATCGGAGCCTTCCAGCTGCTGTGCCGTCAGGTGCCCGTATCGGAGTGCCAGGAGGGTCAGCGTCTCGGTCGCATCCAGGGCGATGTCCACACCCCGCTCCGTGCGGGCGATCTCCCGCGAGAGCGAGCCGAAGAGGGCGAAGCCGACCGCGGCGGCGACGGCGCGGTGAGCGAGGTAGGCCGCGGCAGCATGGGCGGGGATCCCGAACTGCCGCGTGTCGATGCGGAAGTCGACGAGCCAGGGGAAGACGGAGGACAGGCCGCGGTGGGCCGAGACCGGGTCGCCGAAGTTCCAGAAGTTGACCCACCAGCCGAGGTTCGCGGGCGGTTCCTGCAGGACGTCGCGCAGCTTGTCGACGTTGACGCTCCCGTGCGCGAGCGGGCTCCCGATCGTCACGAACCCGGTCACGCGCGTCTCCGCGGGAAGACGCCGCAGGAGGTCGGCCGCGATCACGGAGCCCAAGCTGTGACCGACGAGGACGATGTCCCGCCCCGCGGGGATGCGGTCGAGGATGAGGTTGAGCACCTGGGCTCGGATCTGCGCATCGGTCGCGTAGTTGTGGGCCTGGGCGAACCTGCTGTTGCGGAGTGCCGCGTCGAACGTGGCCTCCGCGTACGGGATGCCAGGGCCGGAATCGTCACGTCCGAGACGGAACTCGATGGCGCCCATGCGCTGCTCGAACTCGCGACGGTTCGTACGCGCCGCCTCGCGGACCGGCTGCTTCACGGTGAGGCCGGGCAGGGTCTGCTTCTCGTCCGAGCCGCGCAGCGCATGCGCGTACTTCGGTGCGACGACGTCGATCCCCGCGAGGTCCGGATAGCCGAGGTCTGCCAGCCCGCTCGTGAGGTGCGTCTTCCAGGTGTCCTCCAGGTCGCCGTCGCCGATGCCGTGGAGGAAGAGGAGGACAGGTGCGGTCGGCATGCGAGCGACTCCGTTCGTCGATGTCCCATGCGGCGAGGTGCTCGGGGATCCCCATCGAACCTAACGAGCCCGCGGCGATGACGCGGGAGGAGCCCTGTTCCCTTTCGGGGGACGCGCGCTCACCGGTACGCGTAGAACCCCTCGCCCGACTCCACGCCGAGCTTGCCCTGGTCGAGGTACTCGCTCTTGAGGTGCGCGGCCCACGCCTGGGCGCCCGGGTCGTCGCTCGCGGCGGAGATCGCGTAGGCGGTGCGGAGGCCGACGACGTCGTAGATCTGGAACGGGCCGAGGGGCGCGCCGGTGGCGATGCGCCACGTGGTGTCGACCGTGGCGGGATCCGCCACCCCCTTCAGCACGAGGGCCGCGGCGGCCTCGAGCAGCGGCACGAGGAGCGAGTTGAGCACGTAGCCCGGCTGCTCCTTCCTCAGCGGGATCGGCACCATCCCGATCTCCTCCGCGAAGGCGACGACCCGGTCGAAGACCTCGGGCGACGTGCGCTCGGTGCCCATGATCTCGGCGGTGTTCTGCACCCACACGTGGTTCGCGAAGTGCAGCGCGAGGAAGCGGTCGGGCCGACCGGTGGAGTCGGCGATCGCGCTCGGCAAGAGGGTCGAGGAGTTGGTCGCGAAGACCGTCCGCGCCGGCGCTGCGTCCGCGATGCGGCGGTACACGTCCTGCTTGAGCTCCAGGCGCTCCGGCACCGCCTCGATGACGAGGTCGGCATCGGCGACGGCCGCCGCGAGGTCGCTGGTGAGCGCGATCCCCGCGGCGGCCTCCGTGGCCGCGGCGCGGTGATCCTCGCCGGCGTCGGCGACGAACTGCGCGACGATCGCGTCCAGCCGACCCCGCGCCGCCTCGAGCGCGGCGTCGTCCACGTCGTAGGCCGTGACGTCCTTGCCGTGGTTCGCGGCCTGGAACGCGATCTGCGCCCCCAGCACCCCGGCTCCGAGCACGGTGACCTTCTCGAATGCGGGCATGGGGACTCCTCCGTCGTCGGCGCCGGCCGGCGGATCCGCGGGGCGTCCCCTCCAGCGAAGCACCCGCCGCCGCGTCCGCGGCAGTCCGTGCGCCAGGCGGACTAACGACCCGTCACCAGTCGTGCACGGTCCCGTCGGCGAGCCGGTTGAACGGCAGGTAGGCCTTCTCGTAGGGATACTTGCCGGCTTCGTCGACGTCGAGGTCGACGCCGATGCCGGGCTGCTCGCCCGGGTGCAGGAACCCGTCCGACCAGGTGAAGGACTGCTGGAAGACGCGGTCGGTCGCCGCGCCGTGCTGCATGTACTCCTGGATGCCGAAGTTGTGGATCGCGAGCCCGAGGTGCATCGCGGCGGCCATGCCGACGGGGGAGATGTCGGTCGGTCCGTGCATGCCGGACTTGATCTGGTACTGCGCCGCGTAGTCGAGCACCTTCCGCAGGTGCGTGATCCCCCCGGTGTGCGTCACGGCGGAGCGCACGTAGTCGATGAGCTGCTCGCGGATGATCTGCTGGTAGTCCCACACGGTGTTGAAGATCTCGCCGATCGCGAGCGGCGTCGTCGTGTGCTGCCGCACGAGCCGGAGGGCCTCCGGGTTCTCCGCGGGCGTCACGTCCTCCAGCCAGAACAGGTCGTAGGGCTCGAGGCTCTTGCCGAGCTGGGCGGCCTGGATGGGCGTCATCCGGTGGTGCCCGTCGTGCAGCAGCGGCAGCTCGGGGCCGAACTCGTTGCGCACCGCCTCGAAGACGCCGGGGATGTGCCGCAGGTAGCTGCGGGTGTCCCAGTCCTCCTCGGCGGGCAGGGCGCCGCGCTGGGCGGGCTCGTGGTCGTAGCGCTTCCCCGCGTTGCCGTCGAAGGTCGCGTTGGAGGCGATGCCGTAGATGGACTTCAGGCCCGGCACGCCCGTCTGCACGCGGATCGCCGTGTAGCCCTGCTCCTGGTGCGCGCGCACGCTGTCGAACAGCTCCTCGTTCGACTTGCCGGACGCGTGGCCGTAGGCGAGGAGCCCGGTGCGGGAGGCGCCGCCGAGCAGCTGGTAGAGCGGCATGCCGGCGGCCTTGGCCTTGATGTCCCAGAGCGCGACGTCCACGGCGGCGATCGCGGCCATCGTCACCGGGCCGCGCCGCCAGTAGGCGCTGCGGTACAGGAACTGCCAGGTGTCCTCGATGCGGGACGCGTCGCGCCCGATGAGCAGCGGCGCCACGTGCTCCTGCAGGTACGCGACCACGGCCAGCTCGCGCCCGTTCAGCGTCGCGTCGCCGAGGCCGGTGATGCCGTCCTCGGTGGTGAGCTTCAGGGTGACGAAGTTGCGGTCGGGGCTGGTGACGATGATCTCGGCGCTGAGGATGTCCATGCTCGAGTCTCCCCGGTGGGCGGGGTGCGCGTCCACGGTCGCGCCGGTCGTCCCGCCGCGCGCTCGGTAGCCTGGCGAGGACGGGGGCGATCGACGATGGTGAGGGATCCCGCATGAGCGACACTCCCGGGCGCGAGCCCGTGCGCACGACCGGACCCCGTCCGACCGAGCAGGGTCCCGAGGGCGAGATCCGGCAGGACCGCTTCCTCGGCGACCGCGACCTCACCCGCTGGGTCACCCCGCTCGGGCGGCTCCTCGCGAGCGTGGTGCAGCGGATCACCCGCGCCCTCGGGCCGTACGCCGCCCTGCTCCTCACCCTCGCCGTCGGCCTCGCGCTCGCCGTGGGGCTCTCGGCGATCGCCGCGCAGGTCTACGACAACGTGACCGACGCCGACGGGGTCGCCGGCCTCGACCGGCCGCTCCTCTCGTTCATGCTCGGCCTCCGCACGCCCTGGCTCGACACGGCGGCGACCGCGTACACCGACATCGCGGGCGTCGTGATCATGCCCGCCATCGCGGTGGTGACGATGCTGTTCCTCGCGATCCGGCGCCGCTCGTGGACGCCGGTCATCCTCGTCGTCGCGGCCGGCGGCGGGTCCCTGCTCCTCACCATCGCGGGCAAGCGCATCATCGGCCGCGCCCGACCCGACCTCGCCGACGCGGTGCCGCCCTACGAGACGTCGCCGTCGTTCCCGAGCGGCCACACCCTGAACGCGGTGGCGATCGCCGGGATCCTCGCCTACCTGCTCCTCCTCCGGCAGCACCGCCGGGTGACGCGCGTCCTCTCGATCACGGTCGCCGTGGTCTTCGCCGTGACCATCGGCATCTCCCGCGTGTACCTCGGCCACCACTGGTTCACCGACGTGCTCGCCGCCTTCTTCCTCAGCGGCGCGTGGCTCGCGCTGGTGATCACGGCGCACCGGCTGTACCTGACGGCCCGGCGGCCGGATGGCGCTGGGGCGGTCCGCTGATCCGGCCGGCGCGTGGGACGGTGGGGGCATGGACGACAGGCGCAGGTTCGAGGGCGACTCCGCGGCGCGGCAGCGGCTGACGGGCGAGCCGGCCGCGCGTCAGGTGCTCGTGCTGATCGCGGTGGCCGCCTCCATGGCCGCGTCCGCCCTCGCGTTCGTGGAGCTCGCGTTCGTCCTGCGGATCGTCCTCATGGTGGTCGTGATGCTGGTGCTCGTGCTGATCGGCCGGGTCCTCATCCGCCGCTTCAACCTCCGCCGGAACCGCTAGCCCGCCGGCACGAGGTCGCTCCGTGGGACGCTTGCCGCATGGACCTCCCGGTGATGCGCGCGCTCACCATCCCCGCGGCCGAGCTGCGCTGGCGGTTCTCCCGGTCGTCCGGGCCGGGCGGGCAGCACGTCAACACGTCCGACAGCCGGGTGCAGCTCACGTGGGACGTCGCGGGCTCGCTCGTGCTGGGGGACGCCCAGCGCGAGCGGATCCTCGAGCGGCTCGGCCGGCGCCTGGTCGCGGGCACGATCACCGTGACGGTCTCCGAGGAGCGGTCCCAGCTGCGGAACCGCGTGGCCGCCCTCGACGCGCTCCGCGAGCTCGTGGCCGATGCGCTGGCCCCGCCCGCGGCCGAGCGGCGCCCGACGCGGCCGACCCGCGGATCCGAGCGCCGGCGCCAGGCCGCCAAGACGCAGCGCTCGGCCACCAAGCAGCAGCGCCGGCGCCCGATCGGCGACTGACGGCGGTCGCCGACCGCCGCGCGGGTCAGGCGGTCGCGCCCACCACAGCGTCCGCCCGATCCCACCCGAGCTCCTGCCCGATCTCCTTCAGCGCCGCGAGCGAGCGCAGGTTGAAGTCCACGCCGAGCTGGTTGGGGATCGTCACGAGGAGGGTGTCGGCCGCGGCGATCGCCTGGTCGGCGCCGAGCTCCTCGATGAGGCGCTCCGGAGTGCCGATGTAGGAGCGGCCGAAGCGCCACTTCTCGCCGCCGACCTGGCCGACCTGGTCCCGGCCCTCGAGCTGCGCGCGGATCCCGAAGTACGCCTCCGACTCGTCGTCGACGAGGGGGATGATGCTGCGGCTCACGCTCACGCGCGGCTCCCAGGCGTGCCCGGCGGCGGCCCATCCGTCGCGGAACAGCCGGATCTGCTCAGCCTGGAGGACGTCGAGCGGCACGCCGGTGTCCTCGGAGAGGAGCGTCGACGACATGAGGTTCATGCCCTGCTCAGCCGCCCACTGGCCGGTGGCGCGCGTGCCGGCGCCCCACCAGATCCGCTCGCGGAGGCCGGGCGACTGCGGCGTGATCGCGACGCGTCCCGTCGGCATGCCGCGCTGCGGGGCGGCGTCGGCGAGCTCCTCGCCCTCGAGGGCGCGGAGGAACAGGCCCGTGTGGCGGCGCGCCATGTCGGCGTCGGTCTCGCCGTCGCGCGGCACGTAGCCGAACGACTCGTAGCCCGCCTCGACCTGCTCGGGCGATCCGCGGCTGACGCCGAGCTGCACCCGGCGGTTGGAGATGAGGTCGGTCATGGCCGCCTCCTCCGCCATGTAGAGGGGGTTCTCGTAGCGCATGTCGACGACGCCGGTGCCGATCTCGATGCGGTCGGTGCGGCTGGCGATGGCGGCCAGCAGCGGGAACGGCGAGGCCTGCTGCGGCGCGAAGTGGTGCACCCGGAAGTACGCGCCGTCGATGCCGATCTCCTCGGCGGCGACCGCGAGGTCGATGGACTGCAGGAGCGAGTCCTGGGCGGTGCGCACGCGGGATCCGCGCACGTCCTGCCAGTGGTTGAACGACAGGAAGCCGATCTTGGTGCTCATGCCCGCTCCTCGGTGCTGGGGGCGACGCGACCTGGATGGATGCGTCTGCATGGAAAAGGAACCGGGACGGGCCCCGGCCCATTCCCGCGTCCTGCGATCTGGACCCCGCGAGCCGCTCGGCCTACGCTCCCGACATGGAGCACCGCATCTTCCGCACGCCGTTCGCCGCGGTCTACCCGCACTACGTGGCGAAGGCCGAGCGGAAGGGCCGGACGCGCGCCGAGGTCGACGAGGCGATCATGTGGCTCACCGGCTTCGACGCCGCCGTGTTGCAGCATCACCTCGACGCGGAGACCACGTTCCAGGACTTCTTCGCCGCCGCACGCCGGAATCCGTCCGCCGACGAGGTGCGCGGCGTGATCTGCGGCGTCCGCATCGAGGAGATCGAGGACCCGCTGATGAAGGAGATCCGCATCCTCGACAAGCTGGTCGACGAGATCGCCCGCGGTCGGCCGATGGTGAAGGTGCTGCGCAGCTAGCCCAGCCGCTCGGCGTCCGCCAGCACACCAGCAGGCAGCACCTCGCTCGCGTGCAGCACCTCGATGCCGAGGAGGCGGCCGTCGGCATCGAAGTCGAGCGCGACCTCGCCGCGGTCGCCCGGCGTCATGATCGAGTGGATCTGCGTCACGGACCCCCCGTCCCCGATCGGGCCCGCCAGGTACAGGTACGCGGCGTCCACGGACGGGTCGTAGGTGACGCGCATCAGGCGCCCGTCGCCATCACGCGGCGGAACGCGGCGAGGGTGTCGCGCAGGACCCCGGCGAGATCCGCGTCGCCTCCGTCGTCGGACAGCCAGCGGCCGATGGCGACGCCGAAGACGGTGGCGGTGGCGTGGGCCACCAGCACGGCGGTGAGCGGATCCGACCCGCGCTCCACGAAGCCCGCCCGCACGGCCTCCTGCATCGCGTGGACCTTGCGCAGCTCGCGCTCCTGCAGCCCGGCGTCGGCGCCGATGATGCGCTTGCGGGCGAGCATGGCCGCGCGCCCCCCGGCGAACTGCGACGCGATGACCTCCTCGAAGCCGTCCTCGACGACCTGGAGCGGGGAGCGGTGGGCCGGCGCGGAGCGGATCATGCGGGTCACCAGCGCGGGCAGCTCGTCCTCCTCGGCGAACAGCACCTCCCGCTTGTCGGCGAAGTGGCGGAAGAAGGTGCGGGTGGTGAGGCCGGCGCGCGCGGTGATCTCGGGCACGGTCGTCTCGGCGAAGCCCTGCTCGCCGAACAGCTCGCGGGCGGCGGCCGCGAGGCGCTCGCGCGTGTCCGGCTGCCATCTGCTCATGCGTCGATCCTAGTGATGACATCTCGTGTCATCACCGACTATGGTGATGACACGCGATGTCATCGGACAGCGCGCCGATCCATCGGAGAACCGCCGTGCCCACCGAATCCGAATCCGCCGCCTGGCTCGCCTCGTCCGCCGCCGACCTCACCGTCGGCCCGGCACCGCGCACCGCACCGCGGGCGGGCGAGGTCGCGATCCGCGTCCGCGCCGTCGCGATCAACCCGCTCGACACCATGAAGCAGCACATGGGCGACATCATGTACCGCTGGCTCCCGCACCCCGCCGTCCTCGGCGAGGACGTGGCGGGCGTCGTCGACGAGGTCGGCCCCGGCGTCACGCGCTTCGCCGTCGGCGACCGTGTCGTCGCGTACGCGGTCGGCATGGAGAGGGGGCGACGGCACCAGGCGGAGGGCGGCTTCCAGACGCGCGTCGTCGTGCGCACCGACCTCGCCGCTCCGATCCCCGCCGCGCTCGCCTTCACCGACGCCGTCGTCCTGCCGCTCGGCGTCTCGACCGCCGCCTCCGCCCTGTTCGGCGCCGGTCAGCTGGCGCTCCGCCACCTCGACGCGAGCACCCCGCCCACGGGCGAGACCGTCGTGGTCTGGGGTGGATCCACCAGCGTCGGCCTCAACGCCATCCAGCTCGCCGTCGCCGCCGGCTACGACGTGGTCACGACGGCGTCGCCGCGCAACCACGAGCTGGTGCTCGGCCTGGGCGCGGGTCAGGCGTTCGACTACCGGAGCCCGACGGCGGTGCGGGACATCACGCGGCACCTGGCGGGTCGCCGGGTCGCGGGCGTGCTTGCCATCGGCACCGGATCCGGTGACCCGGCCGTGCGCATCGCCGCCGCCACGGGCGCGCGGCGCGTGAGCATGGCGAGCCCGCCCGTCGTGTTCGACACACTGCCGCGCGGCGGGCGCATCGGCCTGCCGCTCGTGCGCCTCGGAATGCGGATGGGCACCGCCACCCCGGCCCTGATGGTCCGCGCCCGCGTCCGCGGCATCCGCGCGAGCTTCGTCTGGGGCAGCGCGCTCATGCACGACGGGGTCGGCGCGATGCTCTGGGAGCGGTTCCTCCCGGCCGCGCTCGCGGAGGGCCGGTACGTCGCGGCCCCCGCGGCGGAGGTGGTCGGCACCGGGCTCGAGGCGATCCAGCCGGCGATGGACCGCCTGCGCGCGGGCGTCTCGGCGCGGAAGCTCGTGGTCGCCCTCGACGGCCGAGCGTGACCTCCGCGGCTAGCGTGGGGAGCACCGACACCCGAGGAGCACCCGCATGAGCCGCATCACCGTCGACCAGCTCGCCGCCCTGGACGCGCCCGTCCTCATCGACGTGCGCGAGCCCGACGAGTACGCCGCGGGGCACGCGCCCGGCGCCGTCAACCTGCCCCTGTCGCAGCTCGACGCGCGCGTCGACGAGGTGCCGACCGACGCGGCGGTCCACGTGATCTGCCAGTCCGGCGGCCGCAGCGCCCGCGCCACCGAGGCGCTCGCGGCCCGGGGCGTCGACGCGGTCGACGTCGAGGGCGGCACGAGCGCGTGGATCGCCGCGGGGCACCCCGTCGACCGCTCCTGACCCTGGCGGCGTCCGCCGTCGCGTCCGTACGATCGGGGCATGCCCGCCGCCGCGCACGAGCTCCTCACCGTCCCCGACCGCGCCGCCTGGCGCGCCTGGCTCGACGCCGAGGAGGAGACGTCCGACGGCGTGTGGCTCGTGCTCGCGAAGAAGGGCACGACGGAACCGACCTCCCTCACCTACGCCGAGGCCCTCGACGAGGCGCTCTGCAGCGGGTGGATCGACGGGCAGACCGCGAGCATCGACGAGCGGGTCTTCCGCCGCCGGTTCACCCCGCGGCGGAAGGCGTCGCTCTGGTCGGAGCGCAACATCGGGCTCGTCGCGACGCTCACCGCGGAGGGGCGGATGCGTCCGGCGGGGATCCGCGAGGTGGAGCGCGCGCAGGCCGACGGCCGCTGGGAGCGCGCCTACGCGGGCCAGGCGTCGGCGTCCGAGCCGGAGGACCTGCTGGCCGCGCTCGCCGCGTCGCCCGCCGCCGCGGCCACCTTCGCGACGCTGTCCAAGGTCAACCGCTACGCCGTGATCCACCGGGTGTCGACGGCGCCGAACGCGACCGTCCGCGCGAACCGCCTCGCGCGCCTCGTCGCGATGCTCGAGCGCGGGGAGGCGCCGCACCCCGAGTAGCGACGGAGGTCCGCGCGCACTGCCGCGGCACGCGACAGCGCGGGGCGGGAGGGACGCGTCCCCCCCGCCCCGCGCTGTCGTCAGCGGGTCAGGCGCAGTGCGACCGCCAGACCTCGGGCAGCACCACGTAGGCCCCGCGCGCCTGGCAGATGCCGCTGGTGCGCACGAACTCGCTGCCGCCCAGGAGGAAAGCGCCGAGAGCTGCGCAGTTGCCCTTCGAGAGGCGGAAGCGGATGCACACGGCCGCGGTCACGGCGGCGACGCCGGACACCACGATCGCCCGCACGACGGCGTTGGAGAGGTAGACGGTCTGGTTCTTGATCGTCGGCAGGTGGATGTGGCTCCACCAGTGGTCGGCCGTCACGACGCCGCGCGGACCCGATGCGCCGGGCACGCTCGGTGGACCCGCGGGCTGCGTCGCGGCGGCCTCGTCGGGCGACGACGGCGCCGTGCGCAGCGCGGCGACCAGGTCCCGGCCCGCGGGGGTGCTCAGGGTGCGCTCCACGGCGGCGTCCTGGGCCGCGGTCCGATCGACCCAGTTCTCGATGCGGCGGCCGCCGACGTCGAGGCCCGTCGCGGCGACGGTCGTGAGGTCGGCCTCGGTGATCCGGCCCGCGGCCAGGTCGTCGACGAGGTGCCCCTGCTCGATCGACCGCGCCACGCGCGCCTGCGGCGTGTCCGGGACGACGGCGAACGCGCCGCCGCCGGGTGCGGCGACGACGAACCCGAGGGCGATGAGGGCGCCGACGGCGACGCGCGCGGCGCCCCGGTGCGGGTGGGAGGGGCGGGATGTGCGGGTGGTGCGGGCGGAGATGAACGTCATCGTCTGTCCTGTGCTCGGTGTCCACGGCTGGTGCGGCGAGCGGCGCTCGCTGCGGCCGACCGTAACCACCATGGGTGGTGCGTGCCGGTCGTCCACAGGCCAGGTGGTCACGATCCGGTACCGCCCGGGCGGGACGCCGGAGCCGGTGCGGCTACCCGGCGGGCAGCGTGATCGTGAGGATCCCGTCGCGCACCTCCACGGTCGTCCCGCGGTGGTCGCGGACGCGGGGGAGGCCGACGGTGGCGTCGCTCTCGTGGTCGCCGACGACGACCACGCGCATGCCCGCGGCGAGGCCCGCGCGGATGCCCGCCTCGGCGTCCTCGTAGACGATCGCGTCGGCGGGATCCACGCCCAGGCGCGACGCCGCGAGCAGGTAGCCGGACGGGTCCGGCTTGCCGGCCGTCACGTCGTCCGCCGACACCACGACGTCCGGCACGCGGATCCCGGCGCCCGCGAGGCGGGCGCGCGCGAGGTCGGGGCCGGCGCTCGTCACGAGGGCGTGGGCGCCGGCGGGCAGGGCGGCCACGAGGTCGCGCGCCCCCGGGATCTCGACGGTGGCCGGGCTGCCGTCGAGCTCGAGACGGTCGAGCTCGGCGAGGAGGGCCGGCACGTCGCTGCCGGCGGGCGCGAAGCGGGCGATGCTGTCGGCGGCGCGCACGCCGTGGATCCGCCGCATCAGCTCCGCGGGATCGTGCCCGAAGCGCACGGCGAGCCCGGTCCAGATCTCCTCCACGAGCGCGGTCGAGTCCACCAGCGTCCCGTCCATGTCGAGGAGGAGCGCGCGGGCGGTGAGGGTGACGGGTGCGGTCATGGGTCCATCCTCCCGGACGCGCGTCGGCCAGGATGGGGGAGCGTCCGGCGATCCGGCGCGGGACGAGTGGAGGCGGCATGGGCTCGGGGGACGCGCACGAGGTCGAGGCCGCGAAGGTGCGCACCCTGGCCGGCATCGCCTCCTTCACGCTGATGCTGGGGCTGCTCATCGTCGGGCTCGTGCCCGACCTGTCGACCCTCGGCGGTCGAGGCGGCGGCGTCCCTGCCTGGTTCGGCGCCGGCCTCTTCGTCGTGCTGGGACTGGCGGGCCTCGGCTGGGCGGTGGTGCGCGCGATCCGGGTGCGGCGGCGAGCCCGTGGGTGAGGCCGTGGGGACGGCGCTCCTCGTCCTCCAGCTCCTGGGCATGGTCGCGGTGGCCGTCACGGCCGTGCGGATCCTGTCCTTCGGCATGGTCTCGCGCGAGCGGCCGCCACGCCGCATCCTCGTGCCGGGACTCGTCGGCGGCGCCGTCGGCGCCGTCGCCTTCGTGCTGCGGCTGTTCCCGGCCTGAGCAGCGGATGCCCGGCGCCTCGGCGTCGACGATCCGGTCGTTCAGGGCGGGTCAGGCGGCGCGCACCGCGGCGTCGATGAGCACCTCGGCGGCGCGGCGGGCGTGGCGGGCGGGCTCCGCGGATCCCGAGATGGCGGCCGTGGTCTGCGCGCCCTCCGCGAGGATCGCGAGCTGGTCGGCGAGGTCCGTCGGGGCGCCGGCGTCGCGCACCAGGCCCGCGACGTAGGCCTGGAACGATGCCTTGTGACGGCGCGCGAGGTCGGCGACCGCGGGGGAGACCGCGCCCAGCTCGCCGAACGCGTTGATGAAGCCGCAGCCGCGGAAGTCGTCCTCGTCGAACCAGTCGGCGAGGTAGTCGTAGACCGCCAGCAGGCGCTCGCGGGGAGCGGTGGCGCGGGCGACGCGGCCGGCGACGCCGTCGGTCCACATCGCGTGGCGGTGCTCGAGCACGGCCACGACGACGGCCTCCTTCGACGGGAACTCGGCGTAGATCCGCTTGAGCGAGACGCCGGACGCGGCCCGGAGGTCGTCCATGCCCACGGCCGTGATCCCGCGGCCGTAGTAGAGCCGGTCGGCCTCCGC
Source organism: Clavibacter sp. MX14-G9D (assembly GCF_032917815.1). NCBI lineage: Bacteria > Bacillati > Actinomycetota > Actinomycetes > Micrococcales > Microbacteriaceae > Clavibacter > Clavibacter sp. MX14-G9D. Next base: position 27,486 of record NZ_JAVCVL010000015.1, read on the forward strand.
GACGATGCGCTGCCGCACCTCGGGCGCGGATCCCGTCGACGGGGCGCGGGCGGGGGCCGGGGCGGTCGCGCCGGGCCCGTCGGGCGCGTCGACCGTCGCGCCCGGGATGCCCGCCGATCGTCCATCTGCCATGCACCGATCCTACCTTGCGCGGAGAACGATCGTTCCCCTATGGTGGGCACACCGGAGAACGTTCGTTCTCCGCCTTCGTCTCATCGAGAGGACAAGCTCATGGCATTCGTGACCGTCGGCACCGAGAACAGCACCGACATCGACCTGTACTACGAGGACCACGGCACGGGCCGACCGGTCGTGCTCATCCACGGCTACCCCCTCGACGGGTCCTCCTGGGAGAAGCAGACGGCGGCGCTCCTCGAGGCCGGCTACCGCGTCATCACCTACGACCGCCGCGGCTTCGGGCGCTCCAGCCGCCCCACCGTCGGCTACGACTACGACACCTTCGCCGCCGACCTGAAGACCCTCGTCGACACCCTCGACCTGCAGGACGCCGTGCTCGTCGGGTTCTCGATGGGCACCGGCGAGGTCGGCCGCTACCTCGGCGCCTACGGGTCCGAGCGCATCGGCAAGGCCGTGTTCCTCGGCTCGCTCGAGCCCTACCTCCTGAAGACCGACGACAACCCCACCGGCGTCCCGCAGGAGGTCTTCGACGGCTTCCTCGCCGCGGTGCAGGACGACCGCTACTCCTTCTACACCGCCTTCTTCCAGAGCTTCTTCAACACCGACGAGAACCTCGGCTCGCGCCTCAGCCAGGAGGCGCTGACCGCCAACACCGCCCTCGCCTACGCCGCGTCGCCGCACGCCTCGGTCTGGGCGCAGCCGACCTGGCTCACCGACTTCCGCGCCGACATCCCCCGCATCGACGTGCCCACGCTCATCGTGCACGGCACGGCGGACAACGTGCTCCCGATCGACGCGACCGGACGCCAGTTCGCGAAGGCGCTGCCGTCGGCCGAGTACGTCGAGCTCGAGGGCGCCCCGCACGGCATGCTCTGGACGCACGGCTCCGAGGTCAACCAGCTCCTGCTCGACTTCCTCGCGAAGTAGCCGCTGGGCGTACGGCGACGGCGGGCGCCCGCCGCGTCGTCGGGGAGGCCGGGGTCCGCGTGGATCCCGGCCTCCCGCCGTCTCCGCGCCGATCGCCCGCCTCCGCTGCGTGCCCGGACCCCTCACGGCTGCCCGAGCGACCGGGGTGCCGGCTCCCTGTCCACGTAGCCTGGATCGATGACGGCACGGCAGACGAGGGCGAGCGGCGCCCGGGCGACCGCATCGCACCACGTCGTCATCGGCGCCGGGCTCGCGGGGGCGGCGACCGCGTGGCAGCTCGCGAGCCGCGGCCATGAGGTCACGGTGCTCGAGCGCGACCGGCCGGCCAGCATGCTCGGCAGCTCGCACGGATCCGCCCGCATCCTCCGCTACGCCTACGAGGACCCCTTCTACGTGCGCCTCGTGCGCGACGCGCGCGTGCTCTGGGACCGCCTCGAGCGCACCACGGGCAGACGGCTCGTGACGCCGACCGGATCCGTCGACTCGGGCCTCGTCCGCCGTCCCGCGGAGCTCGCGCGGGTGCTCGAGCGCGTCGGCATCGACCACGAGCTCCTCACCGCGCGCGCCGCCGAGGACCGCTGGCCGGAGATGGCGTTCGACTCCGACGTGCTGTGGCACCCGGCCGCGGGCGTCGTGGACGCCGAGGCCGCCGTGCGCACGATGCTCGACCTCGCCGTCGGCCACGGCGCCGTCGTGCACGAGGGCTGGACCGCCGCGTCGGTCGAACGGGTGGGCGCGGGCCTCGCCGTGGTGTCCGACGACGGCCGGCGCGTCACGGGCGACAGCGTGGTGGTGGGGGCCGGCGGCTGGCTGCCGGACCTCCTCGGCGCGCTGCCGCTGCCCCGGGCCGCCCTCGACCGCGTGCCGCCGCTGCGCGTGCGCCAGGAGCAGGTGTTCCACTTCGCCTACATGGACGGCCCGCGCCCGGTGCCGACCTCCATCCACATGGACGAGCTGATGCAGGTCTACGCGCTGCCCGGCGGCCGGGACGTGGAGGGCCGCGGGCACAAGGTCGCCGAGTTCGACGGCGGGCGCGTGATCCCGTCGGCCGCGCACCAGGACGGCCGCGTGGATCCCGCGAACCGCGCCCGCGTCGTCGACTGGGTGCGGCGGAACCTCCCGGGCGTCGAGCCCGTGCCCTACGCCGAGGCCACGTGCCTGTTCACGAGCACGCCGAGCGAGGACTTCGTGATCGACCGGGTCGAGGGGATCACGATCGTGTCGCCCTGCTCCGGCCACGGCGCCAAGTTCGCGCCGCTCATCGGCAGCCTCGCGGCCGACGCCGCGACGGGCGAGCGCGTCGAGCCGCGGTTCGCGCTCGCGCCCTGAGCCGGGGCGATCCGCCTCCGGAACCTCTCCCCGCCTGACCGATGGCGGATGGCGGGTGCCCGGTCCGCGCCCCCGCCCGCCCTCAGACCTTCGCGCGCCCCCGGCCGCCGGCGCGCGGGCGGTCC
>NZ_JAVCVL010000150.1:0-6936 GCF_032917815.1 Clavibacter sp. MX14-G9D
CCCGGCGAGCCGCTCGCGCACCTGGCGCTTGACGCGGCCGAGCATCGCGGTCATCCCGCGCATGCGCAGCGGCGACACCGCGGCGTCGAGCCCGATCGTGGACGGGTAGTCGTCGGGGACGGCCAGGACCTCCTCGGCGGGGAGCCCCTCGAGGCCCTGGGCGAGGATGGACGCGAAGCCCCGGCTCGTCGGCGCCTCGGCGGGCGCCTGGGCGTGCACGTGCACGTCGCCCTCGACGACCTCCACGAACATGAACACCGGCGACTGGCACTCCTCGACCCGCTCCAGGAGGTCCGGGTGCTCGGCGTAGCGCTCGGGCAGGGCCGGGAGCTCGTTGCTGAAGTCGAGCAGCAGCAGGAGCCGGTCGCGCTGCCCGAGCGCGAGGAAGTCGTCCCGGATCTCCGCGAGCGCGGCGGGCAGGGCGGGGGAGCCGGTCATCGGGAGGGCAGCTCCCCGGGCTCGGCGCCCTGCACGATGGGGACGCGGACGGCGGAGCCCCACTCGGTCCAGGACCCGTCGTAGTTGCGGACGCCCTCGAAGCCGAGCAGGTGGGTGAGCACGAACCACGTGTGGCTCGAGCGCTCGCCGATGCGGCAGAGGACCACCACGTCGTCGCCGTCGCCGAGGCCGGCGCCCTCGCGGTACACGGCGTCGAGCTCGGCGCGGGTCCGGAACGAGCCGTCCTCGGCCGCCGCCTTCGCCCACGGGACGTTGCGGGAGGTGGGGATGTGGCCGGCGCGGAGCGCGCCCTCCTCCGGGTAGGCCGGCGCCGTCGTGCGCTGGCCCGTGTACTCCTCGGGGCTGCGGACGTCGATCAGCGGGTTGCCGAGGTGCGCGAGCACGTCGTCCTTGTACGCCCGGATCTCCTCGTCGCGGCGCTCCACGACGGGGTACTCCACGGGCGTGACCTCGGTGGCGTCGGTGGTGAGCGGACGGCCCTCGGCGATCCACTTGTCGCGCCCGCCGTCGAGCAGGCGCACGTCCTCGTGACCGAACAGCGTGAAGACCCAGAGCGCGTACGCGGCCCACCAGTTGCTCTTGTCGCCGTAGATGACGACGGTGCTGTCGCGGGCGATCCCGCGCTCCGACATGAGCTCGGCGAAGCGCTCGCCGTCGACGTAGTCGCGCTGCACGGGGTCGTTGAGGTCCGTGTGCCAGTCGACCTTGACCGCACCGGGGATGTGGCCCGTCTCGTACAGCAGCACGTCCTCGTCCGACTCGACGACCACGAGGCCGGGGGTCAGCGCTCCGTCCGCGAGGCGCTCCTGGAGCCAGTCGCCGCTGACGAGGCGCTCCGGGTGGGCGTACTCGGCGAACCTGGGGGTGGTGTCCGGCTCGACGGCCATGGGGCTCTCCTGATCTCGCGGCCGCGGGGGCCGCGCTCGGTGGGACGCGGTCTAGTCTGGTGGGTGTTCCGCGGGCGCCCAGGGCACCGCGTCGACCACCATCCACGGTAACGGTTCGCGATGCGCGGGACCTTCCCGATGACAGCCGGAGACCCACCTGTGACGAACGCCGACATCGGATCGCGGAGCCACGACGCCGAGGGCGCGGGGGCGGGCGCGCTCGTCGGACGCTCGCCCAGCATCACGGGCGCGGAGATCGCCGCGCACCTCGTGCCGCCGCGCCAGTTCGACGAGGCCCGCTTCGACACCTACCGGCCGGATCCCGAGTACGACACCCAGGCGCAGGCGGTCGAGGTGCTCCGCGCGTTCTCCGGCGACCGCGCAGGGTCCCGCGGCGGGCTCTTCTCCCGCCGGAAGGCACCCGCGCCGAAGCCCGGCGTGTACCTCGACGGCGGGTTCGGCGTGGGCAAGACCCACCTGCTCGCGTCGCTCTGGCACGCCATGCCGGGACCGAAGTACTTCGGCACGTTCATCGAGTACACCGCGCTCGTCGGGGCGCTCGGCTACCAGGGCGCCGTCGGGATCCTCCGCGGGGCCACGCTCGTGGCGATCGACGAGTTCGAGCTCGACGACCCGGGCGACACCATGATGATGACGCGCCTGCTCTCGGACCTCGTCCAGACGGGCACGCGCATCGCGGCCACGAGCAACACCCCGCCGAACGCCCTGGGGGAGGGCCGCTTCGCCGCGGCGGACTTCCTGCGCGAGATCCAGGCCATGAGCGACCGCTTCGACACGATCCGCATCGACGGGCTCGACTACCGCCGACGTGCCTTCGAGGGCCACGCCGTCACGGTCGAGGCGGACGACCTCGACGCGCGCGCCGACGCGGCGCGGCAGGGCGGCCGCGCCGTCACCGTCGACGGGTTCCCCGAGCTCGTCGCGCACCTGGCGCGGCTGCACCCCTCCAAGTACGTCAAGGTCATCGAGGGCGTCGACGTCATCGCGCTCCGCGACGTGACCCAGCTGCAGGGGCAGACGGACGCGCTCCGGTTCGTCGCGTTCGTCGACCGCGTGTACGACGCCCAGATCCCGCTGCTGGCGTCCGGCACGCCGTTCGACGAGGCGTTCTCCGCGGAGATGCTGGCCGGCGGATACCGCAAGAAGTACCTGCGCGCCATCTCGCGGCTCATCTCCCTCACGGCCGCCGGGCGCGACGCGTAGCCGTCCCCGCATAGCCCACCGGGCTCCGGCTCGGCTGGGCCGGCGGCCCCGTCGAGCATCCCCGACGGGTCCGGAAACACGATGTTCACACGCGCGGTGCCCGTGTAACGCGCCCGAAACACGTCCGGCGAGCCCGTGAAACCTCGCCCCCGGACACTGGACGCGTACCCGGCACCCGGCTCGCGCCGAACCCCCCGACCACACGGGCGGCGTCCCGCCTCCAGTCCGGTGCGACCCCTGCACGATCTACGAGAGGTGAAACACCATGGATCAAGGCAACACCGCCTTCCTCCTGATCGCCGCGGCGCTGGTCCTCCTGATGACGCCGGGTCTGGCGTTCTTCTACGGCGGGCTCGTCAAGGCCAAGAGCGTCATCAGCATGATGATGATGAGCTTCGGGGCCATGGGCCTCATCGGGCTCCTCTGGGTCCTCTACGGCTACGCGGTCACGTTCGGGAACGGACCGGACGGCGCCGCGGGCAACCCGCGCTTCGTCGGCATCGACGGCATCCTCGGCGTCGACCTCGGCCAGCTCGGCCTCGGCGACGCCTACACGGCCGCCCTCGGCGAGCAGACGAGCGCCTACCCGACGCTCGCGTTCGCCGCCTTCCAGGCGACCTTCGCGATCATCACCGTGGCCCTCATCTCCGGCGCCATCGCCGACCGCGCGAAGTTCGGCGCGTGGATGGTGTTCGCCGGCGTCTGGGCGACCATCGTCTACTTCCCGGTCGCGAGCTGGGTCTTCAACTTCACGATCGCCGACGGCTCCACCGTCGACGGCGGCTGGATCGCCTACAACGTCGGCGCCATCGACTTCGCCGGCGGCACGGCCGTGCACATCAACGCGGGCGCCGCGGCCCTCGCGCTGTCGCTCGTCCTCGGCAAGCGCGTCGGGTTCGCCAAGGGCATGCACGTCCCGCACAACCCGCCGTTCGTGCTCCTCGGCGCCGGCCTGCTGTGGTTCGGCTGGTTCGGCTTCAACGCCGGCTCCGAGCTCGCCGCCGACGGCATCGCGGCCATCGCGTTCCTCAACACCATCGCCGCTCCCGCCGCCGCGATCCTCGGCTGGCTCGTCGTCGAGAAGATCCGCGACGGCAAGCCGACCTCGGTGGGCGCCGCATCCGGTGCGGTCGCGGGCCTCGTCGCCATCACCCCGGCGTGCGCCGCCCTGTCGCCGATCTGGGCCATCGTCCTCGGCCTCGTCGCCGGCGCCGTCTGCGCCGTCGCCATCGAGCTCAAGTTCAAGCTCGGCTTCGACGACTCGCTCGACGTGGTGGGCATCCACCTCATCGGCGGCCTCATCGGCACGCTGTACATCGGGCTCTTCGCCACCGACGTCGGCCTCATCTACTCGGGCTCGCTCGAGCAGCTCGGCAAGCAGGCCCTCGCCGCCTTCGCGGTGCTGATCTACTCCTTCGTGCTCTCGTACGTCATCGGCACCGTCATCCAGAAGACCATGGGCTTCCGGGTGAAGAACGAGGACGAGATCGCCGGCATCGACACGATCGTCCACGGCGAGGAGGGCTACGTGCTGGAGACCTCCGGCCGCTGACCCGCACCCCCGGTCGACCACGACGGGCGCCGCACCTCGCGAGGGGGCGGCGCCCGTCCGTCGTGCGGTGGGGAGGCGGCGCGCGCCGGGGGACGCGCGCCGTCTCCCGTGGCAGCGCCCTCCGGGCCGGCGTTGACTGGGGAGCATGGACTTCACACCGAGAAGAGCGATCATCACCGGCGCCGACTCCGGCATCGGCCGTTCCACGGCCGTGGCCCTCGCCAAGGCGGGCCTCGACGTGGGCATCACCTGGCACGACGACGAGGCGGGCGCGGAGGCCACCGCCGAGGAGGCGCGGGCCCACGGGGTGCGCGCCGTCACGACCCGGCTCGACACCGCGGAGCTCGACTCCGCCGGGGACGTCGTCACCCGCCTCGCGGGCGAGCTCGGCGGGGTCGACGTCCTCGTGGGCAACGCCGGCACGGGCGACTCCACGCCGTTCCTCGACACCGACCTCGCCAGCTGGCAGCACGTGATCGCCGTCGACCTCACCGGTGCGTTCGTCGTCATGCAGGCCGCCGCCCGCCTCATGGTCGAGGCCGGCGCCGGCGGCCGCATCATCGCCGTGACCAGCGTGCACGAGCACCAGCCGCGCGTCGGGTCGAGCTCCTACGACGCCGCCAAGCACGGCCTGGGCGGGCTCGTGAAGACGGCAGCGCTCGAGCTCGGGCGGCACGGGATCACGGTGAACAGCGTCGCGCCGGGCGAGATCGCGACCCCCATGACCGGCCAGACCGACGAGGACCCGCGCGGCATCCCCCGCCCCGGCATCCCGCTCGGACGCCCCGGCCACGCCGACGAGATCGCCGACGTGATCGCCTTCCTCGCGTCCGACGCCGCCGGGTACGTCACGGGCGCATCATGGGCGGTCGACGGCGGGATGCTGCAGATGGGACCGCAGGGCGGCTCGCACATCACGAGCGACGACTGGCGGTCCGTCTAGGCAGACCGGTCGACCGCACCGCCGGTCGGCCGGCTGTCCGCTCACCGCGTCCGGTGTTCGCCCGGAGCGGAGCGCCCCGCGCGCCCGCCGTCCGGGAGGGAGCCGGGCGTACGGTGGGAGGACGCGGGAGGGCCGTCACGGCCATCCCCGTCCCCGACCATCGAGACGAAGAAGACGAGAGCACATGGCATCCCCCCTCATCACCCTCAACAACGGCGTCACCATCCCGCAGCTGGGCTTCGGCGTCTTCCAGACCCCGCCCGACGAGACCCAGCAGGCCGTCGAGCGCGCGTTCGAGGCCGGCTACCGGCACATCGACACCGCGGCCGGCTACTACAACGAGGAGGGCGTGGGCGCCGCCATCGCGGCGACCGGCATCCCCCGCGAGGAGCTCTTCATCACCACGAAGCTCCGCAACGGCGACCAGGGCGCGGACAGCGCCCGCACGGCCTTCGAGGACAGCCGCCGCAAGCTCGGCGTCGACGCGGTCGACCTGTACCTGATCCACTGGCCCTACCCGAAGCACGGCCTCTACGTCGAGACCTGGAAGACGTTCGAGGCGCTGCACGCCGAGGGCCTCATCCGCGCCATCGGCGTCTCCAACTTCCTCCCGGAGCACCTGGAGAAGCTGGCGGCCGAGACCGACGTGGTACCCGCGGTGAACCAGATCGAGGTGCACCCGACGTTCCAGCAGCACGACCTCTCGACCTTCTCGGTCGAGCGCGGCATCGAGGTCGAGGCGTACAGCCCCCTCGGCCAGGGCGCCGACCTCGAGTCGGAGATCGTCACGCGCCTCGCGAAGGAGCACGACGCCACCCCCGCCCAGATCGTGCTCGCGTGGCACCTGGCGCAGGGCCGCATCGTCATCCCGAAGTCGGTCACCCCGGAGCGCATCGTCGCGAACTTCCAGAGCATCGAGGTCGAGCTCTCGATCGAGGAGCTCGCGGAGATCGACACCCTCGAGACCGGCACGCGCCTCGGCGCCGACCCGGCGACGGCGGACTTCACGCAGTTCCCGTCCTGATCGGCACGCCGGCACGCCGGCTGCACGACGCCCGCCCGGCCCTCGGCCGCGGCGGGCGTCGTCGCGTCCGGCTCCGTCGCCCGGCCGATCGGCGGCCGGAGGGCTAGCGTGAGGGGCACGACGCTCGCCGGCCCGGGCCTGGACCCGGTCCGGACAGCACGACCGACCGTGAGGACCACCGTGACCGATCCGACTCCGGCGCACGCCCGGCTCGCCGACGCCATGATCACCCTGTCCGAGCGGATCGACGTCTCGGTCGACCCGAGCTGGGACGGCCTGACCGGCGTGCAGATCCTCATCCTCCGCCGGCTCGACGGCGCGGAGCGCATGGACCGGGCCTCGCTCGCGCTCGACACGCGCACGGCCCGCGCCGCCACGGTGCCCAGCCTCGCCTCGCTCATGCACAAGGGCTTCGTGCAGGAGTCCGAGGACGAGTCCGGGTCGTACCTGCACCTCACCGAGGCGGGCCGCGGGCTCCTGCTGCGGGTCCGCGCGGCGCGTGCGGACTGGCTCGAGCGGGCGGCCCGGGAGGCCCGCCCGCCGGTGCGCGCCGACGACCTCCTCCGCGTCGCGGCGCTGCTCGACCACCTCTCCCAGGCGGAGCTCGACTGAGCCCGCCGTCCGGCCCCGACCGCCCCGCCGCCGACCCTCGGGAAGAGCTGATCGGTCGGCTGCGCGCGGCCGGGTGCGTGTTCGCCGAGGAGGAGGCGGACCTGCTCCGCGCCGAGGCCCGGGACCGCCACCCGGCGGACGGTGCCGACGCTGCGCGCGCGGCGGCGCTCGAGCGGATGACGACGGCGCGCGTCGCCGGCGAGCCCCTCGAGACCGTGCTCGGCTGGGCCGCCTT
>NZ_JAVCVL010000151.1:0-6927 GCF_032917815.1 Clavibacter sp. MX14-G9D
GGACGCCCTCGCGCTGGCGGGCGGGCCCCCCCGCCCCCCCGCCGCCCCCCAGCCCCCCGCGACCCCCCCCCCCCAGGCCCCCCCCGCCCCCCCGGACGCCGCCATCCGCCGCGCCGTGGACGCCCTCGCGCTGGCGGGCGGACCCGCCGGCCCGCCCGACGCCCGATAGCCCCTGGCGACCCGCCCGCCGCAGTCGCCCGCGGCCGCCTAGATCGCGGACCAGCCGCCGTCGGACGCGAGGATCACGCCGTTGACGTTGCGGCTCTCGTCGCTCGCGAGCCAGGTGATGGCGTTCGCCAGCTCCTCGGCCTCGACGGGGGTGGGGATCATGGTCTGCATCAGCGGGCCGAGCACCTGCCCGGCGAGGGCGGAGCGCATGGGCGCCTCGATCGCGGTCTTCGTGGGGCCGGGCGCGACCGCGTTCACGCGGATGCCCTGCTTCCCGTAGATGACGGCCGTGTTCTTCGTGATGCCCGCGACCGCGTGCTTCGACGCGGTGTATGCGACGCCCGCGGCGGACCCCCGGAGCGCCGCCTCCGAGGCGACGTTGACGATCGCGCCGGAGCCGGCCGCCTGCATGAGCGGCAGCACCGCGCGGGTGAGGCGCAGCACGGCCGTGACGTTCACGGCGAACACGAGGTCCCAGGTGCGGTCGTCGACCTCGCCCGCGGGGAGGAAGCCGTCCATGATCCCGGCGACGTTGGCGAGCACGTCGACCCGGCCGTCGGCGGCGTCGACGATCGCGCGCACGCCGTCCTCGGCGGTGATGTCGCCGACGACCGGGACGATGTCGAGGTCGGGGTGCTCGGCGACGAACGCGTCGAGCCGCTCGGCGACGACGTCGGCGGCGATGACGCGGGCGCCGTCCTGCGCGAGTCGCAGGGCGGTGGCGCGGCCGATGCCGCTCCCCGCTCCGGTGACGATGGCGGTGCGTCCGGCGAAGCGCGGCTCGTGGGTCATGGATCCTCCTCGATGGGTCCGGCGGGTGCCGGTGCCGCGATTATGGCACAGGGTGCCATAAAGGGCCCGGGTCGCGCGGGATCCGCCCGCGCTACCCGGCGGTCGTCGCCGCGACGGGCTCGTCGGCCCGAGCGCCCTCGTGCCGCCCCGGCCGGTGCGACGGCCACCAGAAGCGGTCGCCCAGGATGAACACGAGCGCCGGCACGAGGAGCGTCCGCACCACGAGCGTGTCGAGCAGCACGCCGATGCACACGATGACGCCGATCTGCGTGAGCGCCACCACGGGCAGCACGCCGAGCACCGCGAAGACCGCGGCGAGCAGGATGCCCGCGCTCGTGATCACGCCGCCCGTCGAGGCCAGCGCCCGCACCATGCCCTCGCGGGTGCCGTGCAGGCGCCGCTCCTCCCGCGCCCGGGTGACGAGGAAGATGTTGTAGTCGACGCCCAGGGCCACCAGGAACAGGAACGCGAACAGCACCACGTTCGCGTCGAAGGCCGGGAACCCGAGGACCTGCTGGAACAGCAGGTTGGCCGCTCCCAGGCTCGCGAAGAAGGTCGCCAGCACGCTCGCGATGAGGAGCACCGGCGCCACCAGCGAGCGCAGCAGCAGGCCGAGGATCACGAAGACGATGGCCAGGATGATCGGGATGATGAGCCCCTGGTCGCGCTCCGAGGATGCCGCGGTGTCGGCGGCCGTGGCGTCGCTGCCGCCGACGAGCGACGCGGACTCCTCGCCCGGGGCGTCGGCGTAGGCGGCGCGGAGGTCCCGCACGGCGGCGAACGCGCCCGCGCTCTCGGGCTCCGCGTCGAGCTGCACGTCGATGCGCGTGCGGCCCTCCGCCGACTCGCCCGCCCGGGCGCCCTCGACGCCGGGCACCGACTCGGCGGTGGCGACGGCGTCCGCCGCGACCGCGTCCGGGGCGAGCACCACGGTCTGGGCCGTCAGGCCCGCGGAGAACGACGCGTCGACGACCTCCTGGGCGGCGACCGACTCCGGGTCGCCCAGCAGCTGGTCGGTCTGCGAGAGCCCGACGCGCGCGCCGACGAGGCCGAGCGCGAGGACGCCGACCCCGGCGAGGGCGACGACCGCCACGACCACGGGCCGCCGCTGCACGCCGAGCCCGAGGCGCCGCCAGACGCCCGGCTTCCCGCCGTGGTCGACGTCGGATCCGACGCGCGGGATGAAGGGCCAGAACAGGCCCCGACCGCACACCACGAGGGCCGCGGGCAGCACGAGGAGCGCCGCGGCGATGGCGATGACGACGCCGATCGCGCACGCGAACCCGAGGGCGCGGTTGCCGGACAGCTCGGCGGCCAGCAGCGTGATGAGGCTGAGCGCGACGGTGCCGCCGCTCGCCGCGATGGCGGGACCCGCGCTCGTGACGGCCGTGAGCATCGCCCGGTGGCGGTCCTCCTGACGCGTCAGCTCCTCCCGGTAGCGGGCGACGAGCAGCAGCGCGTAGTTGGTGCCGGCGCCGAAGACGAGCACCGACAGGATCCCGCCGATGGAGGCGTCGATGGTGATGCCGAGCGGCTCGGCGACGGCCGTGACGACCACGCGCGCCAGGCCGTCGGCCGCGCCCACCACGGCGAGCGGCACGATCCAGAGCACGGGGCTGCGGTAGGTGACGATGAGCAGCACGGCGACCACGAGCACCGTGACGAGCAGGAGCCGGAAGTCGGCGCCCGCGAAGGCGTTCGAGATGTCCGCCTGGAAGCCGACGGGGCCGGTGAGCTGGGCGGTGAGCCCGTCGGGGAGGTCCGCGCCCGCCGTCGTGCGGAGGGCGTCGGCGGTGGCGGCGATGTCGTCCGTGGCCTCCGAGGCGTCGAGCGGCACCGCGACGAGCGCCGCCCGCCCGTCGTCGCTGACCTGCGGGACGACCGCCTGCGGTGCGAGGGAGTCGGCGGCCAGCGCCTGCGCGCGCTCGGCGATCGCGGCCGTGTCGGCGTCGGTGAGGGCGGCGCCGTCCCGGCTGAAGACGAGGATCCCCACGGTCGTGTCGGCGCTCGGGAAGCGCTCGAGGAGCTCGCTCACCTGCCGGGCCTGGCTGGACTCGGGCAGCCCGGACGGCGGGAACGCGTCGGCCTCGCCCTTCGGCAGGAAGGCGAACAGGGCGGCCACGGCGGCGGCGGCCACCACCAGCGCGATCCAGGCGGTGCGCCGGGCGCTGACGAAGCGGGCGATCGATCTCACGGGTTCCTCCAGGGGTGCAGTGATCGTCAGCCTACTGACTGTCAAGCTCCTTAGCGAACACGGTCGTACGATGGGGGCATGTCCCGCACCGAGAGTCGCCCCGGAGCGGAGGCGTCCGACGCCCTCCCGGAGCCCGGCGCCGGGGTGCCGGCCGCCGCCGGCGACGCGGGCGAGATCGGCCGCGCGCTCCGTGACGTGCTGGGCCTCGCGGCCGGGTTCGAGCGCCGCCTCGGCACCGTGCTCGCGGTGAACCCCACCGACATGAAGGCCATGGAGCACCTCATCCAGGCGGGCTCGCTGTCGCCCACCGAGCTCGCGGGCCGCCTCGGGGTCACGACCGCCGCGGCGACGCTCGTGGTCGACCGGCTGGTGGAGGTCGGCCACGTCGACCGCCGTCCGCACCCGCACGACCGCCGCCGCGTCGTCGTCGTCCCGCGGCCCGCGTCCGTCGGCCGCGCCATGGACGAGCTGATGCCCATGATCGGCGGCGTCGCCCGCGCCGCCGACGCGCTGACGCCGCGCGAGCGCGCGACCGTGCTGCGCTTCCTCGGCCAGGTGCGCGAGGTCTACCGGGAGGCGTCCGACGGACCCGTGGCCTGATCCGGCGGATCCACCGCGCGTGCACCCGGCGCTCGGCCGGCGTGCGGCGGGCGTCCACCGGGCTCGGGGATGATGGACGCGCGTCGACCACCACGACGACCACCACCACCACCGACGTGCACACGAAGAGGAGAGCCATGACCGGCAGCGGACGAGAGACCCCCACGGCGACGCGCGGACTGGTCCTGGGCGGCGGCGGCGTCGCCGGGATCGCCTGGGAGACGGGCCTCGTCTCCGGCCTCATCGCGGCGGGCGTCGACCTCGGGGGCGCCGACACGGTCGTCGGCACCTCGGCCGGATCCGTCGTCGCGATCAACCTGCGGGCGGGCGCCATCGACGCGGCCTACGACGAGCACTTCGTCGACGTGGCGGGCATGGCCGAGCCGATGGGCAGCCGCGACCTCGCGCGCACCGTCGAGGTCATCGGCGAGGGCGTCGCGAGCACGGCGGGCGAGATCCCCACGCGCCAGAGGATCGGCGAGCTGGCCCTCGAGGAGTACGACCCCGAGGTGGACGACGCCGCGAGCGTCGAGCGCATCGGGCAGCTGCTGCCCGTCCGCGACTGGCCCGAGCAGGACCTCCGCATCACCGCGGTCGACGCGGGCACCGGCCGCTTCACCGTCTTCGACAAGGAGTCCGGCGCCGACCTCGTGCGCGCGTCCGCTGCGAGCTGCGCCGTGCCGGGCGTCTTCCCACCGGTCACCATCGACGGCCGCCCCTACATGGACGGCGGCATGCGCTCCGGCACGAACGCCGACGTCGTCGCCGACCACGAGCGGATCCTCGTCATCGCGTGCGGCCCCGAGGCCCCGACCTCCGGCATGGGCCCGACCCTCCCCGGCGTGGTGCAGCAGCTCCGCGGCCGCGCGGACGTGCTCGTGATCCAGGCCGACGCGGAGAGCACGCGCGCCTTCGGCGAGAACTCGCTCCTGCTCTCGACCCGGAAGGCGTCCGCCGAGGCGGGCCGTGCCCAGGCCGAGCGCGTCACCGACGAGGTCCGCGCCTTCTGGGGCTGATCCCACCCGCGCCCGCCCGACGGGCGCACGACGAGGGGCCCGGCCGTGTGATGCGGCCGGGCCCCTCGTCGATGGAGCGTCGGATCAGGCGGCCGGCACCGCGGCCTCCGCGCGCCCGGCGTGCGCCGCGTGCTCCGGGTAGAGCAGCGGCAGCTGGAGCGTGAGCCAGGGGCTGAACGCCCATGGCGTGAGGGCGACGGCGGCGGTCAGCTGCTCGGGATCCACCCACTGGAACTCGCCCACCTCCTCGGGCCGCGGGTCGACCGGGGTGGCCGCCACCGCGCGGAACACCGGGCAGATCTCGTTCTCGACGACGCCCGCGGCGTCGGTGGCGCGGTAGCGGAAGTCGGGCAGCACCAGCTCGACCGAGGCGAGCGCGAGGCCCAGCTCCTGCTCGGCACGGCGGTGCACGGCCTCGAGCATGTCCTCGTCGGGCGCGGGGTGGCCGCAGAAGGAGTTGGTCCAGACGCCGGGCCAGGTGAGCTTGCCGATCGCGCGGCGCGTGACGAGGATCCGGCCCTCCGCGTCGAACACGTGGCACGAGAACGCGAGGTGCAGCGCGGTGTCGCGGGTGTGGACCGTCGCCTTGGGCGCCGTGCCGATCTTCTCGCCGTCGTCGTCCAGGAGGACGACGAGCTCGGTGTGCTGTGACATGCGCTCCCTGCTTTCCGTTACCCCCTCGATGTTAGGTTTCATCCGTGGACGCCACCAACCTCGCTGCCGTCTCCACATCGAGGCAGGCCCACGTGAACGGCGTCCTCGACGCGTTCTTCGCCCGGTCGCTCGTCCGCGCCGAGGTCATGGGCGACGAGTACGTGAAGCTGTGGCGCACGCTCGAGTCCAACACGGCCGGCGGCAAGCGCTTCCGCCCGCGCATGGTGATGGCCGCGTACGACGGCCTCGGCGGCCAGGACGTGCAGGCCGCGGCCCACGTCGGCGCCGCGTTCGAGATGCTGCACACCGCGCTCATCGTGCACGACGACGTCATCGACCGCGACTTCACCCGCCGCGGCGGCCCCAACGTCTCCGGCTCCTACCGCGACATCGCGACCACGCAGGGCCTGCCGCAGCCGCTCGCCGAGCACCGCGGCATGTCGGCCGCCGTCATCGCCGGCGACCTCGCCCTCGTGAACGCCTACCGCCTGATCGACGCGAGCGGCGTGCGGGACCTCACCCGCTCGCACCTGCTCGAGATCCTCGACGACGCCGTGTTCGCGTCGGCCGCGGGGGAGCTCATCGACGTCGAGTTCTCGCTCACCGCGGAGGTGCCGAGCGTCGAGGAGATCCTCCGCATGGAGCGCCTGAAGACCGCGGTCTACTCCTTCGAGGCGCCGCTGCAGGCCGGCGCCGTGCTCGCGGGCGCGCGCCCCGAGGTCGTGACCGCGCTCGGCGACTTCGGTCGCGACATCGGCATCGCCTACCAGGTGGTCGACGACGTCCTCGGCGTCTTCGGCGACGAGGAGGAGACCGGCAAGACGAACCTCGGCGACCTCCGCGAGGGCAAGCGCACCGTCCTCATCGCCCACGCCGTCCGCTCCTCGGAGTGGAAGGAGATCAGCTCGCTCGTCGGCAAGGACGACCTCTCCCGCGGGGAGGCGGCGCTCGTCCGCTCCGTGCTGGAGAGCTCCGGCGCCCGTGCCTACGCCGAGGGCGTCGCGCGCGACCTCGCCGTCGCCGCCTGCGCGCGCCTCGAGGACCCGGTCGTGCCGGAGGCCCTCCGCCGGGAGCTCGCGCCCGTCGCGGAGTCCGTGCTCGGGCGCATCCGATGACGGGTCGCCGCCCGGGCCGTCGCGGCCCCGCCCCCGAGGCGCCCACCGGCCTCGAGAAGTACGACCGCGTCGCGCAGGAGACGGCCTCGGTCGTCATCCGCCGCTACTCGACCTCCTTCGGCCTCGCGTCGCGCCTCCTCGGCGCCGACGTGCGCCAGCACATCGAGAACGTGTACGCGCTCGTGCGCGTGGCCGACGAGATCGTCGACGGCGCGGCCGCCGGCGCGGGCGTCGACCCCGCGCACGTCGAGTCCCTGCTCGACGCCCTCGAGCAGGAGACCGAGGACGCGATGCTGCGCGGCTACAGCACCAACCTCGTCGTGCACGCCTTCGCGATCACCGCCCGCCGGTCCGGCTTCGGCGCCGAGCTGACGGCCCCGTTCTTCGC
>NZ_JAVCVL010000152.1:0-6876 GCF_032917815.1 Clavibacter sp. MX14-G9D
CCCCCCCCCCCCCCCCCCCCCCCCCCCCCCCCCCCCCCCCCCCCGGGGGGGGGGCCCCCCCCCCCCCCCCCCCCCCCCCCCCCCCCCCCCGCCGATCCCGCGAGCACGACGGAGCCCGTCCGGCTCCCGACGCTCGCGATGCTCGGCACCGGATCCATGAACGGCGCCATCCTCGGCGGCCTCCTCTCGCCGCGGGTCCGGGTCGACGGCGACGTGCGCGTGACGACCCGCTCCGCGGCCAGCGCGTCGGCCCTCGCCCGCCGCGACGGGGTCTCCGCCGCGAGCGTCGAGGAGGACCCCGACGCGAACCGCCGCGCGGTCCGCGGGGCCCGCGTCGTCATCGTCGGCGTGAAGCCGCACATGGTCCCGGACCTGCTGCGCGAGGTCGCCGACGACCTCGATCCCGGCACTCTCGTGGTGAGCGTCGCGGCCGGCGTGACCATCGCGACGTTCGAGGCGCTGCTGCCGGCCCACGTCGCGGTGGTGCGGTCGATGCCGAACACTCCGTCGCTCGTGGGCCGCGGCGTCGCCGGGCTCGCGGCGGGCACGCGCTCGACTCCCGAGGACCTGGCGCTCGCGCGCGCGGTGTTCGCGACCGTCGGCGACGTGGTCGAGGTGCCCGAGGAGCGGATCGACGCGCTCAGCACGATCTCGGGATCGGGGCCCGCCTACGTCTTCCTCCTCGTCGAGGAGCTGACGCGCACCGCCGAGGCCAAGGGCTTCAGCCCGGAGGAGGCGCGGGTGCTCGTGCAGGGCACGTTCCGCGGAGCGGTCGAGCTGCTCGCCGCGTCCGACGACGACCCCGCCGAGCTGCGGCGCCGGGTCACGAGCCCGAAGGGCACCACCGAGCGGGCCGTCGAGGTGCTGCAGGCGGCCGACCTGTCGGGGCTCTTCGACCGCGCGACGGACGCCGCCCTCGCCCGGGCGCGGGAGCTCGCGGCGGGCTGACGCGCGCGGCACGCATGCCGCGCCGCGCCCTGCACGGGGCGCCCCGCCTCGCCCGTGCCTAGGAGAGCGAGGCGAACCGCTCGATGTCGGCCGACGTGCCGGACACGATGATGAGGTCGTGGTTCGAGACGACGGTCTCCGCGGTCGCGTAGGTGAAGGGCTTGCCGGGCGTCTTAACGCCGACCACGGTGATGCGGTAGCGGCGGCGCACGGACGACTCGGCGAGCGCGAGCCCGCGGATCGGCTTCGGCGGGTACATCTTGGCGAGCACGAAGTCGTCGTCGAACTCGATGAAGTCGAGCATCCGCCCCGACACGAGGTGCGCCACCCGCTCGCCCGCCTCCGCCTCCGGGTAGATCACGTGGTTCGCGCCGATGCGCTCGAGGATCTTGCCGTGCGACTGGCTGATGGCCTTGGCCCAGATCTGGGGGATCTTGAGGTCCACCAGGTTCGCGGTGATGAGGACGCTCGCCTCGATGGAGGAGCCGACCGCGACCACCGCGATGGAGAAGTCCTTGGCGCCGAGCTGCTGCAGCGCCTCGATGTTGCGCGCATCGGCCTGCACCGCGTGGGTGACCCGGTCGGACCACTTCTGCACGAGGCCCTCGCTCGCGTCGATCGCCAGCACCTCGCGGTCGAGCCGGGCCAGCTGGCCGGCGGTCGCGGCGCCGAACCGGCCGAGGCCGATCACGAGCACGGGGGCGTTGTGGGGGATGCGTTCGCCCATGGGGGGCCTTCCTGGTGCGGCGGTGCGGTGGGTGGGTCAGGTGCGGGGGACGCGGGTCGTCGGATCAGCCGACGATCGGGCGCTCCTCGGAGCGCTGGAACAGCTGGCGCCTCGTGCTCGCGGCCAGGGCGGCCGCGAGCGTCACGGTGCCGACGCGTCCCAGGAACATGGTGGCCGCGAGCACGTACTTCGCGGGATCGGTGGCCTCGGCCGTGAAGCCCGTGCTGAGGCCCGAGGTGGCGAAGGCGGAGATCGCGTCGAAGAGCACGTAGTCGAGGCGCTCGCCGGAGATCTGCAGGAGCACGATGCTGCTGAGCGCCACCGTCGTGGCGCCCCACAGCACGATGCTCACCGCCAGGCGGAGTACGTCGCTCGGGATGCGGCGCTCGAAGACCTCCATCGACTCGCTGCCGCGGGCCTCGGCGAACGCGGCGAGGAACAGGATCGCCAGGGTCGTGACCTTGATGCCGCCGGCGGTGGACGCGGATCCGCCGCCGATGAACATGAGCATGTCCGTGACCAGCAGGCTCGCGTTGCCGAACTCGGCCATGTCGAGCGTCGAGAACCCGCCCGAGCGCGTCATGACGGAGAGGAACAGCGCCTGGAACCCGTGCTGCACCGGGTCCATCAGCGCGAAGGTCCGCTTGTTGTCCCACTCGAGGATCACGTAGGCGAGCGTGCCGAGGACGATGAGGATCAGCGACGTCCAGAGCGTCAGCTTCACGTGCACCGAGAACCGACGGGGCTTCCGCCACCCGCGGTAGACGGCGTAGATGACGGGGAAGCCGATGCTGCCGAGGAAGACGCCGACCATGAGGAGGCTGAGGAACCAGTAGTCCTGGTGGTACAGCTCGAACCCGGCCTCGCTGAAGACGAACCCCGTGTTCGTGAACGCCATGAGCGAGTAGTAGAAGGCGTCGAGCGCCGCCTGGCCGACCGGGATGCCCTCCAGCAGGATCCGGGGGAAGAGGAGCGCCGCGATGGACAGCTCGATGACGAGGGCGCTGATCGCGACCGTGAGCAGCAGCGTGCCGATCTCGCCGAGCTTCACGGCCTGGCCCTCCGCGACGGGGCCGTGGTGGATGCGCAGGGGGTTGCTGTCGCTCGCGGCCATGAGCCGGGCCTTGAGGCCGAGGCGGCGCGACACGATGAGGCCCATGATCGACGCCAGCGTGAGCACGCCGATGCCGCCGATCTGCACGCCGAGGGCGATGAACGCGTGGCCGAGCGGGGTCCAGTACGTGGCCATGTCGACCGTCGCGAGGCCCGTGACGCAGATGGCGGAGACGGCCGTGAAGAGGGCGTCGGCGAACGGCGCCGCGTCCCCCGACGTCGTCATGCCCGGGAGCATGAGGATCGTGGTGAGCGTGAGCACCAGCGCGGCGAAGATGAGGATCGCGAAGCGCGCGGGCGTGGAGTGCGCGAAGTAGTCGAGGAAGTCGCGGATGCGTCCCAGCAGGGGTCGCCCGTGATCCGGCCTGACGCGCATGGTCCCCTTGTCCGTTCGACGGCCCTGGGGCCCGGTTCGCCATGGTACTGCGAGCGCGGGACGGAATAGCCTTCGGGCATGGCTGACATCTTCGACGTCGTGTCGGATCCCACCCGCCGCGACCTCCTCCGCGTGCTGCTCGACCGTCGCGCGGTGCCCGAGGCGCCCACGGGCGAGATCAGCGTGTCGGAGCTCGTGCAGACGCTCGGGCTCACCCAGCCGACCGTCTCCAAGCACCTTCGCGTGCTCCGCGACATCGGCCTCGTGTCGGTGCGGGAGGAGGGGCAGCACCGCTACTACCGGCTGGAGCCGGCGCCGCTCGAGGTGCTCGACGCCTGGATCGCGCCCTTCGTCGACGACGGCCGCGACGACCGGCCGCTCGACGACGCCGCCGCCGATCCCGACACGGGCCTCCTCGGCGGGGGCCTCTCGCGGGACCCCGACGAGGACGGGGACCACGACCCGTCCGGCTATCCGTTCGCCGCGTCCCTCGGACGGATCTGGGCCGACACCCGGTACCAGGCGGCGGCCGCCGTGCACGACGCGACGCGGGTCGCGGGCACCGCGGGTCAGGCGGGTCTCGGCCGTCTGCGGGGCCGGAAGCCGGGGAGCGCGCGGGACGCGTGATGCAGGATGTGACACGATGGACACGCGTCCATCCGGACCCCTAGACTCGCGCACCAGCGCCCGCATCGCGGGTGCTCCACGGCCCGTGAGCCGGTCACGCAGAACGAGGAGTCGATCCGCCCATGTCGCGTGACCTGTCCGACGTCCGATTCCTCACGGTGGCCGAGGTCGCGGAGATGATGCGCGTCTCCAGGATGACCGTCTACCGCCTCGTGCACTCGGGTGACCTGCCCGCCATCCGCTTCGGCCGCTCGTTCCGCGTGCCGGAGTCCGCCGTCCTGGCCGCGATCGACCCGTCGAACGCGCTGCCCGGCCAGCCCGGCGACGCCTCGCGTCACACCGGCATGTCGGATGTCGGCTAGACTCCTCTGAGGCTATTTTCCGCGGGTCACCAGAGCCCGCGCGTTCCGTCCGGCAACAGATGAGGTGCCCCTATGGGTTCAGTGATCAAGAAGCGTCGCAAGCGCATGGCGAAGAAGAAGCACCGCAAGCTGCTTCGCAAGACGCGCCACCAGCGTCGCAACAAGAAGTAGAGCGGACGCGTCCATGAGGGCGCAGCACGCGAGGAGAGGACGCCGACCCGGAGACGGGGCGGCGTCCTCTTCGTGCGTGCGGCGGCATGCGGGCGTCGGTGCCGGTCGTGGTGCTGCGCCGGTGGCGGAGCGCGGCGGTCACGGGGCGGCGGGGCCTGCGGCCTGCGCGGCCTCGCGGCGCACGCGTCGACGGGCGTCGCGGATGCTCGCGCGCCGCAGCCGGAGGGACGGCCAGCCGGATCCGCGAGCGTGGGCCGCGAGCGCCTGGTCGGGGTTCACGACCACGGGGTGCCCGACGAGCGTGAGCAGCGGGATGTCGTGCCGCGAGTCGGAGTAGGCCCAGCAGTCGTCCGGCGCCGCGCCGGTGCGCGCGAGCAGGGACCGCGCGGCGTCGGCCTTGTGCGCGCCGTGCAGGAACTCGCCGTCGAGGCGGCCCGTGTAGGCGCCGTCACGCACCTCGAGCGCGCTGCCGAGCGCGCCCGTGAACCCGAGGCGCCGCGCGATCACGTCGGCGAGGAACGCGGGCGACGCCGTCACGAGCCAGACCTGGTGGCCCTTCGCGAGGTGCTCCTGCGCGAGGCCCAGCGTCTCCGGCCAGACCGTGCGCGCGGTGTGCTGCTCGTAGATGGCGTCGGCGAGGCGGGCCATGTCCGCGACCGTCACGCCCGTGACGACCTCGAGGCCGCGGGCGCGCGCGGAGGCGAGGTGCCGGTCGTTCTCCCCGCGCGCCTTGAAGCGCGCGTGCTTCCACCCCGCGCCGACGATGTCGCGCGCCGTGAGGAGTCCCGCCGCCCGGAGCCCGCGCACGAGGTGGAACACGCTCGCGCCGTGGATGAGGGTGTTGTCCACGTCGAAGAGCGCGAGGACCGGGGTGCCCGCCTGCTCGACCATGATCGCCTCAGCGTAGGCGACGCTCCTGCGCCGGCCGTCCGGGCGGCGGCGCGCGGGCGCTCGCCTACGCTGGACGGATGAGCGCCACCGTCCTCACCCTCGTCGGCAAGCCCGGCTGCCACCTCTGCGACGACGCCCGGGAGGTCGTGACGCAGGTGATCGGCGGGCTCGACGCCGCGCGGGCCGCCGAGGTGACGCTCGAGGAGCGCAGCATCCTCGACGACCGGGCGCTGGCCGACCGGTACGCGGAGGAGATCCCCGTGCTCCTCATCGACGGACGGGTGCACAACTACTGGCGCATCGACGCCGACCGGCTGCGCGCCGCGCTCGACGCCCGCTGACCCGACGCGGGCGGCTTCCCGCGGGGACGGCCGCCGCCGGCGCGGATAGGGTCGGGGCATGACCCTGCGCCACGTCGTCTCCTGGAAGCTCGCCGACCGCGATCCCGCCGCCCTCGATCGCGACGCCGCCCGCGTCGCCGAGGCACTCGGCACCCTGCCCGGCCTCGTGCCCGGCATCCGCTCGTTCCAGGTGGGGCGCGACGTGGTCGGATCCGCGCGCAGCCACGACCTCGTGCTCATCGCCGACTTCGACGACCGCGCCGCGCTCGACGCCTACGACGTGCACCCGGAGCACCAGCGCGTCGCGGCCTTCGTGCGGAGCCTCGTGGCCTCCGCGGCGTCGGTCGACTTCGAGGTCTGATCCCGGCGGACGGCCGATCCGCGCCCGCCGCGCGTCCCATCGGACGCGGTCGCGGACGCGTGCGGCAGGATGGCCGGATGGGGGATTCGGTCGAGGTCGAGCGGGTGTCCGTGGTCGTCGACGGGATCCCGCTGCTGCGGCCCACCGACCTCGTGGCCCGCGACGGCGAGGCGGTCGCCGTGACCGGCCCGAACGGTGCCGGGAAGACCACGCTTCTCCGGGTGATCGCGGGCCTCAGCCGGCCTACGTCGGGATCCGCGCGGGTGCGGGGCCGGGCCGTCGACGAGCGCGACCGGGGGTTCCGCCGGGCGGTGTCCGGCTCGATCGGCCATCCGCCCGTCGCGCGGGACCTCACCCTCCAGGAGCACCTCGCCGTCATCGCGGCGACGTGGGGACGGGACGCGGGCGCCGCCCGCGAGCACGCCGCGGAGCACCTCGAGCGCTGGCGGCTCGCGTCGCTCGCCCGCCGCTTCCCGCACGAGCTGTCCTCGGGCCAGTCGCAGCTCGCGGCGCTCGCGATGGCGACCGTGCGGCCCTACGACGTCCTCCTCCTCGACGAGCCGGAGCAGCGGCTCGACCCCGACCGGCTGCAGCTCGTGATCGGGATCCTCCGCGAGGAGATCGCCGCCGGCCGCACGATGGTGCTCGCGACGCACAGCGCCGTGCTCCGCACGGCGGTCGCCGGCCGGTCCGTCGCGCTCGTCGGCGACGTCGCGTGACGGCGGGGCGGACGCTCCGCACGGTCCGCGCGATCCGGCTCGAGCGCGGGGGCACGTCGCCGATGGACCTCGCCTACGCGGTCTACTCGGGCGTGCTCGCGGTGCTGATCCTCGGGATCCCGGTGCTCCGCGCCATCGTGCTGGAGCTCGCGGAGCCGGCCGCCGCGGCCGCCCTCCGGGAGCACGGCCCGACGGCGGCCACCGTGGCGTCGGGACTCGCGGCGACCGCGCTCGCGCTCG
>NZ_JAVCVL010000153.1:0-6785 GCF_032917815.1 Clavibacter sp. MX14-G9D
CCCGCGCCCGACGCCGCGCCGCGCTCCGAGCCGGCCGCCGCCGCGACCGCGCCCGAGCCGACGGCCCCCGAGCCCGCCGAGGACGACTACGTCCCCGTCATCGGCCGCATCCCGATCCTGTCGCTCACCCCGCAGATCGAGGACGACCTCTGGCCCGCCAAGTCCTTCGTCCACGACGTCGTCCCCTTCGGCGCGACGATCTTCCGCGAGGGCCACGACCTCATCGGCGCCGACGTCGAGCTCACCGACCCCGCCGGGCGGACGACCGCGCACCGCATGTCCCTCGACGCCGCGAAGCCGGGCCTCGACCGATGGACCACCCGCGCGCAGCTCGAGTCCCAGGGCGTCTGGACGTGGCGCGTGAGCGCCTGGTCGGACGACTACGGCACCTGGCTGCACAACGCCGAGATCAAGGTCCCCGCGGGCCTGGACGTCGACGTCATGCTCGCGCTCGGCGCCGAGCTCCTCGAGCGCGCCGCGGCGGACGACGCCCGCACGCCCGAGGACCAGGGCGTCCTCCGCGACGCGCTCGCCGGCCTCGCCGACACCGGCCGCACGGCCGAGGAGCGCCTCGCCGCCGCCACCTCGCCCGCCGTGCACGCCGCCATCGACCGCGTGCCGGTCCGCAGCCTCGTGACCCTCTCCCCCGAGCGGACGATCGTGGTGGAGCGCGAGCGCGCCGCCGTCGGGTCCTGGTACGAGTTCTTCCCCCGATCCGAGGGCGCCGTCCAGCACGCGGACGGCTCCTGGACGAGCGGGACCTTCCGGACCGCGGCCGACCGCCTCCCGGCGATCCGCGACATGGGCTTCGACGTGGTCTACATCCCGCCGGTGCACCCCATCGGCCGCACGAACCGCAAGGGCCCGAACAACACCCTCACGGCGGGACCGCACGACCCGGGCTCGCCCTACGGCATCGGCTCCGAGGACGGCGGGCACGACAGCATCCACCCCGAGCTCGGCACGGCGGACGACTTCCGCGCGTTCGTCGACGCGGTCGCGGCGCATGGCATGGAGCTCGCGATCGACATCGCGCTGCAGGCCTCCCCCGACCACCCGTGGGTCACGACGCACCCGGAGCTGTTCACGACGCTGCCCGACGGCTCGATCGCCTTCGCGGAGAACCCGCCGAAGAAGTACCAGGACATCTACCCCCTGAACTTCGACAACGACCCGGAGGGGTCGTACCGGGAGATGCTCCGCGTCATGCGGGTGTGGCTCGGCCTCGGCGTCAAGATCTTCCGCGTCGACAACCCGCACACCAAGCCGCTCGTGTTCTGGGAGCGCCTCATCCACCAGGTGATGCGCGACGAGCCCGACGCGATCTTCCTCAGCGAGGCCTTCACGCGTCCCGCGATGATGCGCACCCTCGCCAAGATCGGCTTCCAGCAGTCGTACACGTACTTCACCTGGCGGAACACGAAGAAGGAGCTCGAGGAGTACCTCACCGAGGTCAGCCACGAGACGAGCGACTACCTGCGCCCGAACTTCTTCGCGAACACGCACGACATCCTCACGCCGTACCTGCAGTTCGGCGGGCGGGCCGCGTACCGCATCCGCGCGGCCATCGCGGCGACCTCGTCGCCGTCGTGGGGCATCTACTCCGGCTACGAGCTGATCGAGAACGTCGCGCGCCCCGGCGCCGAGGAGAACATCGACAACGAGAAGTACGAGTTCAAGCCCCGCGACTGGGCGCGCCAGGAGGAGCTCGGCGGCTCCATCGCGGCGGAGATCACGCGCCTCAACGAGATCCGCCGCGCGCACCCCGCGCTCCGCCAGCTGCGGAACCTCGACGTCCACTGGAGCGACGACGACTCGATCCTCGTGTACTCCAAGCACCTCGCGGCCGAGCACACGGGCACCGGCGAGGCCGACACGGTCATCGTGGTCGCCAACGTCGACCCGCACTCGGCGCGGGAGACGCAGGTCTTCCTCGACCCGACGCGCTTCGGCCTCGCGGAGGACGCCGTGTTCGACGTCGAGGACCTCCTCACGGGCGACGTCTACACCTGGTCGACCTCCAACTTCGTCCGGCTCGACGCGTTCACGCACCCCGTGCACGTGCTCCGGGTCCACCCGACCGCATCGAAGGGATGACGGACATGACCGACACCACCCCCCAGCAGGACCCCCGCGACGAGAGCGCCCCGGCCCCGCGGGACGGCGCCGACGTCGTCGTGCCGCCGGCCGCCGAGGCCGACCCCGCGCGCGGCGCGGACGTCACGGTCGACCACGACGCGGCCACCGCCGCGGCATCGGCCGGCGCGCCCTCCGGATCCGGCTCCTACGCGGCCCCCCTCCCCGAGGTGGCCGACCACGACCTGCGCGCCGTCGCCGAGGGCGTCCACTCCGGACCGCACTCCGTCCTCGGCCAGCACCCCGTGGGCGACGACCTCGTCGTGGTCCGCGCCCTCCGGCCCCTCGCCGAGGGCGTCGCCGTGCTCCTCGCCGGCGGTGACCGCGTCGAGCTCGCGCACCTCGGGCACGGCGTCTGGCAGGGCGCGCACGCGCTCGGCCTCCAGGACTACGAGGTCGAGGCGCGCTACTCCGACGGCGGCACGTGGACCTCCGACGACCCGTACCGCTTCCTCCCCACGGTCGGTGACCTGGACCTGTACCTGTTCGGCGAGGGCCGGCACGAGCGCCTCTGGGACGTCCTCGGCGCCCAGCACCGCGAGCACTGGGGCGTCGCCCGCACCTACGTCGGCGTCGCGTTCGCCGTGTGGGCGCCGCACGCCCGCGCCGTCCGCGTCATCGGCGGGTTCAACGGGTGGGACGGCGTCCAGCACGCCATGCGCCGCCTCGACGGCAACGGCGTGTGGGAGCTCTTCGTCCCGGGCGTCGAGCCCGGCGTCTCGTACAAGTTCGAGATCCTGACGCAGGCGGGCCACTGGATCGAGAAGGCGGACCCCATGGCCCGCATGACCGAGGTCCCGCCCGCCACCGCGTCGCGCGTCGAGACCAGCGAGTACCGCTGGGACGACGCCGCCTGGCTCGAGCAGCGCGCGGCGCGCGATCCGCACGAGTCCCCCATGAGCGTGTACGAGATGCACCTCGGGTCCTGGCGTCCCGGCCTCGGCTACCGCGAGGTCGCCGGGGAGCTCGTCGCGTACCTGCAGGAGCTCGCCTACACGCACGTGGAGTTCCTGCCCCTCGCGGAGCACCCGTTCGGCGGGTCCTGGGGCTACCAGGTGTCCGGCTACTACGCGCCCACGTCGCGCTTCGGCAGCCCGGACGACCTCAAGCACCTCATCGACACCCTGCACCAGGCGGGCATCGGCGTCATCGTGGACTGGGTCCCGGCCCACTTCCCGAAGGACGCGTTCGCGCTCGCGCAGTTCGACGGCCAGCCGCTCTACGAGCACACCGACCCGCGTCGGGGCGAGCAGCAGGACTGGGGCACCCTCGTCTTCGACTTCGGCCACTCGCAGGTCCGCAACTTCCTCGTCGCGAACGCGCTGTACTGGTTCGAGGAGTTCCACGTCGACGGACTCCGGGTCGATGCCGTGGCGTCGATGCTGTACCTCGACTACTCGCGCGAGGAGGGCCAGTGGCTCCCCAACGTGCACGGCGGTCGCGAGAACCTCGAGGCCATCAGCTTCCTCCAGGAGGTGAACGCCACCGCGTACCGCACCCACCCGGGCGTCGTCATGATCGCCGAGGAGTCCACCAGCTTCCCGGGCGTCACGCGCCCCACGAGCGACGGCGGCCTCGGCTTCGGGCTCAAGTGGAACATGGGCTGGATGCACGACACGCTCGACTACTCGGCCGTCGACCCCATGTACCGCGCCTACCACCACGGCCAGATCACGTTCTCGATGGTCTACGCGTACACCGAGAACTTCCTCCTCCCGATCAGCCACGACGAGGTCGTGCACGGGAAGGGCTCGCTGTTCGGCAAGATGCCGGGCGACCACTGGCAGAAGCTCGCCAACGTGCGCGCCTACCTGTCCTTCATGTGGTCGCACCCGGGCAAGCAGCTGCTGTTCATGGGCCAGGAGTTCGGGCAGCCGTCCGAGTGGAGCGAGGAGCGCGGGCTCGACTGGTGGATCCTCGACCAGCCCGTCCACCGCGCCCTCTTCGACCTCGTGGGCTCGCTCAACCGCACCTACGTCGACACGCCCGCGCTCTGGGCGCTCGACAACGACCCGGCGGGCTTCGAGTGGATCGACGCGGGCGACGCGCAGCGCAACGTCCTCGCGTTCCTCCGCCGCGACCGCGAGGGCAACCAGGTCGCCGTGGTGCACAACTTCTCGGGTGCGCCGATCTCCGGCTACCGGCTGGGACTGCCGCAGGCGGGCGTGTGGGAGGAGATCCTCAACACGGACGCGGAGCAGTTCGGCGGGTCCGGCGTCGGGAACCTCGGTGCCGTGCACGCGGGCGACGACGGCTGGCACGGACGCCCGGCGTCGGCGGAGCTCACGCTCCCGCCGCTCGCGGGACTCTGGCTGCGCCTGCGCCAGGACCCGGCCGACCTCGTGGCCGTCGCGGCGCCCGCGCACGCGGCGCCGGACGCCGACGAGTCGCGCGCCGACGGCACGCCCTTCGGCGGCGTCGAGGACGCGGCCGTGCTGCCGCAGTCCTCCGACGAGCGGCCGCCCGTCGAGGCGCTGTCCGCGACGGACGACGCGCCAGCCTCGGACGACGGCACCCCGCCGGTGCCCACGGTCTGACCCGCCCCGCACGACGACGGCGCCGCATCCCCTCGGGGGTGCGGCGCCGTCGTCGTGCGGGCAGCAGGCGCGTCAGTACAGCAGGCGCGTCAGGCGGCGGCGGGCGACGGCGACCCGCGGGTCGTCGAGCCCGACGACCTCGAAGTGCTCCAGGAGCCGCTGGCGCACCGCCTCGCGACCGTCGGCGTCGAGGGACGGGAACAGCTCCAGGAGCCGGTCGAACGCGTCCTCGACGTGCCCGCCCGACAGATCGAGGTCGGCGACGAGGAGCTGCGCGTCGACGTCCGCCGGCGCGGCGGCCGCCGCCGCGCGGATCTCCTCGGCGGTCGTGCCGTCGAGGCGGTGGAGGAGGCTGACCTGCGCGAGACCCGCGACCGCGAGGGCGTCGCGGGGGTTCTGCGCGATCGCGGTGCGGTACTCGGCCGCGGCGGCCGCGTAGTCCCCCTGTTCGATGTGGGCGTAGGCCTCGGCGTGGTGCGGCGGCAGCGGCTCCTCGACCGGAGCGGCGGGCACGTCGGATCCGCCGGGCGCCGTGGCGGTCCCCGTCACGCCGTTCTGCTGCGCGAGCTCCAGCACCTGCTGGATGACGTCGCGCACCTGGTCCTCGGGGATCACGCCCGCGAACAGGCCGACGGGGCGCCCGCCGATGAGCGCGGCCACGGTCGGCACGGTCTGCGCCTGGAACGCCTGCCCGAGCTGCGGGCTCTGGTCCACGTCGATGCGGACGAGGAGGACCCGGCCGCCCTGCTCGGTGACGACGCGCTCCAGCACGGGCGACAGCTCCCGGCTGGACGCCAGCCCCGTGGAGACGAGCTCGACGATGACCGGGACGACCGAGGAGATGTCGAGGAACTGGGTGAAGGTGGCGTCGTCGGCCGCGAGCACGAGGCCGGGGACGTCGACCGTCTGCGGCGTGCCGGGCGCACCGGGCGCACCCGACGGCGCTCCGGGCGACGCCGGCGCCGCGGCGGGCGCGGCACCGCCCGGAGCCGCGGCGGGCGCGCGGTTCACGAGCGAGGACAGGTCGACGGCGCCGCGGAGGCTCGCGGCGGAGGGGGGCACGTTCGTCATGGGAGCTCCTTGGCCGAGGTGATGTGGGTGCTGGAGGCGTACAGGCGGATCTTCTCGCCCGAGTTCACGGGCGGCACGTACATGAGCATCTGCGCCGTGCGGACGGTGTCGAAGCCCTTGGCCGAGTCGGTGAGGCCCGTGATCGCCTGGACCTCGGGGTTGGCGTTGACCTTCGCGCCCTCCGTCGTGGGCTTCGCCACGATCCCGAGCTGCACGGTCACGCTCACGAGGGCGCCGGACTCAACCGTCGACATCGCGACGGGCGTCGCCGTGTCGGCCGTCGCGGCGAACTCGACGGTGCCGGTCTCGCCGATGGAGGCCGGAAAGTCGACCTTCCGCTTGGCGTCCTGCGCCCGCACGCCGTCGTCCGTGGCGTCGAACAGGTCGGCGTACTGGCTGCCGTCCCCGTTGTTCAGCACGTCCGCGTACGCCTCGGACAGCTGGTCGGGCTGGAGGGCGAGCAGCTTCACGTCCGCGGCCAGGCGGGCCGCGCCGATGGCGGCGGGGGCGACGTCCGGGAGCGCGGCCGTGGTGCTGACGGGCATGGCGTAGACGACGCGGTAGTTCTCCCGCGGGCTGTCCTGCACGAGCGTCAGGGAGAGGGTGGGCGCGTCGTCGGCGTCGGGGTCCTTGACGACGGCGGCGATCGTCCGCGGCCAGGTCAGCGTCGCCTGCGGGAGCGTCAGCTGCAGGTCCCCCGCGGGGATGGCCGGGACCGCCTGGATGTCCGGCTCGGCCTTCCGCACCTGGTAGTCGGAGGTGCGCTCCTGGAGCGCGGGACCGGCGAACCGCGGAGCGAGGGTCGCGGCGTCGAGGGACTCGTCGGCGGTGGCGGCGACCTCGGCGACGCGGGAGACGATGCGCTCCGCCTGGTCCTCGGTCACGACGGGCGGGTCGGCGTCCTCCGCCTCGCGCGCGGCGTCGAGCGACGACGACGGCGTGGGGGTCGCGGTCGACCCGACGCCCGCGGCGAGGTCGGCGGGCGCCCCCTGGGCGGTGCAGCCGCCGAGCGCGAGGCCGGTGACGACGAGGACGGGCAGC
>NZ_JAVCVL010000154.1:0-6746 GCF_032917815.1 Clavibacter sp. MX14-G9D
GGCGGCCGGGCGCGCACCCACCGCCGCGTCTCCAGCGGACGCTAGACCGCACGACGCGCAGCGCGCGTCGGCATGAGGCCGAGGGCCCCCGTCACCGACGGGGGCCCTCGGTCGTGTCGAGCCGGTCGTCCCGACGCGGGCGCGCCCCGGCCCCGCGGGCCTGCCTGGGGACGGTCGCCGGGGCCCGCGGCGGCATCCGGATAGCTTGTGCGGATGACACGCGCCGCCCTCGCCACCCGTGGCCCCTACCGCAAGGGCCTGGAGCGCAGGGAGCTCCTCATCCGCACCGCCATCGAGGTGTTCGCGGAGCAGGGGTACCGCGGCAGCTCCCTCCGGGAGATCGCGGCGCGGGCGCAGATCACGCCGGCCGGCCTCCTGCACCACTTCACGGGCAAGGAGGAGCTGCTGCTCGCCGTGCTGGAGCGCCGCGAGGAGCGCCTCGCGTCCGCCGTCGAGACCCACCGGCCGCGCAGCGTCGCCGAGCACGCGGCCGTCGTCATCGCCGACGGGGAGCAGAGCGCGTGCCTCACGCGCGTCATCGCCGTCGTCTCCTCGGAGGCCTCCGCGTCGGGCCACCCGCTGCACGACCTGTTCCGGGAGCGCCGGTCGCGCGAGCTCGAGCGCATCACGGCGGGCGTGGTCGTCGACCAGGCACGCGGGCTCATCGACCCGGAGCTCGACCCGGGATCCGCCGCGGCCGTCGTGCTGTCCGCCATGGACGGCCTGCACGTGCAGCGCTGCTACGGCGTGGGCGCGGGGGCGAGCGCGGCCTTCGAGGACCTGCGCCGCCACTACCTCGAGCCGCCGTCCGCGACGCGGGCCGCCGCGGTCTGAGCGGCCGGAGCGGCCGGATCGGGCTAGGGCAGCACGCCCACGGAGGCGAGGGCCGCGCGCAGCAGCGCGCCGCGGCCGCCCTCCATGTCGGCCGAGACGGCGTCGGAGGCCGCCTCCTCCGGGGTCATCCAGGTGATCTCGAGGGCATCCTGGCGGGGATCGCACGTGCCCGTGACCGGCACCACGTACGCCAGCGAGACGGCGTGCTGCCGCTCGTCCGTGAACGGGCTCGCACCGGGGAACGGGAAGTACTCGGCCACCGAGAACGGCGTCGGGCTAGCGGGCAGCTGCGGGAACGCCATCGGCCCGAGGTCCTTCTCGAGGTGGCGGAAGAGCGCGTCGCGCAGGGTCTCGCCGTACATCACGCGGCCCGAGACGAGCATGCGCGTCATCTGGCCGGTCGCCGTCGCGCGCAGCAGCACGCCGATGTCCTTCACGCGGCCCACGCCGTCGACCCGCACGGGGACGGCCTCGACGTAGAGCAGGGGCAGGCGCTGCCGGATCTGCGCCAGCTCCACGTCCGACAGCCAGCCGGAGTTCGGGTCGGGGATGTTCGGGTCCGGGGTGCGAACGGTCATGGTCCATTGTCACCCACCGCCGGAGCGCGGCGGCCACCCGGCGCGCGGACCGGATCCACGGGGGCGGATGCGAGGATGGGCGCGCCGGACGACCCCGCGTCCGCCCATCCGCCGCCGCCCCCGAGGACACCGTGACCGCACTGCCGCTGGATCCCGACGCCGTCCTCTGGTCGGCCTCCACCGCCGAGCTCGCCGACCGGCCGCTGCTCGTGCTGCTGCACGGGTACGGGTCGCACGAGGGCGACCTCTTCGGGCTCTCGCCGTACCTGCCGCTCGGGCCGGTGGTCGCGTCGCTGCGGGCGCCGATCGCCCTGCAGGGCGGCCACGCGTGGTTCCCGATCGTGCCGGGATCGACCGGCGACCCGGATCCGGCCGCCGCCGACGCCGCCGCGCAGGGGGTGCTCGACTGGCTCGACGGGCTGCCCGCGACGCCGCGCTCGGTCGGCCTCCTCGGCTTCAGCCAGGGCGGCGCGACCGCGCTCCAGCTCCTGCGGAACGCGCCCGGGCGCTTCTCCTACGCCGTGCAGCTCAGCGGCTTCTCCGTGCGCGGCGAGCACGCGGGCGACGTCGCGCTGGCAGCCGACCGCACGCCCGTCTTCTGGGGCCGCGGCACCGCCGACGCGGTGATCCCCGACTCCGCCGTCGCCCGCACGCGCGCCTGGATCGGCGGCCACACGGACCTCACCGAGCGCATCTACGAGGACCTGCCGCACTCGGTGTCCGCGCCGGAGCTCCGGGACGTGTCCGCGTTCATCCGGGAGCACGCGGGCTGATCGGCCCGTCGGGCGCGCGGCGGCGCCGCGCGCCCGGGCGCCCGGCCCTGTCCGCCGAGTCCGGCCCCGTCCGCCGAGCGCAGGCTCGTCCGCCGAGCGCGGGCTCGAGGTGGATGTCGGTGGCACGGAGGAGGATAAGCGGATGGATGACGTCCTCGCGCGCTTCTCGCCGGCCACCCGGGAGTGGTTCCAGGGCGCGTTCCCCGGCCCGACCGCCGCGCAGACCGGTGCGTGGGACGCGGTGCAGAAGGGGTCGCACGCGCTCGTCGTGGCGCCCACCGGATCCGGCAAGACGCTCGCGGCGTTCCTCTGGTCCATCGACCGGCTCGCCTCGCGACCCGCGCCGGAGGATCCGATGCGGCGCACGCGCGTCCTCTACATCTCGCCCCTGAAGGCGCTCGCGGTCGACGTGGAGCGCAACCTCCGCTCGCCGCTCGTGGGCATCGTGCAGACCGCGAAGCGGCTGGGGGCCGAGCCGCCCGAGGTCACCGTGGGCGTGCGCTCGGGCGACACCCCGGCCGGCGACCGCCGCGCGCTCGCGAGGACGCCGCCGGACATCCTCATCACCACGCCCGAGTCGCTGTTCCTCATGCTCACCTCGGCCGCGCGGGAGACGCTCGTGGGGGTCGAGACGGTCATCGTCGACGAGGTGCATGCGGTCGCCGCCACCAAGCGCGGCAGCCACCTCGCGCTGTCGCTGGAGCGGCTCGACGCGCTGCTCGAGAAGCCCGCCCAGCGGATCGGGCTGTCGGCCACGGTGCGGCCGCCCGAGGAGGTGGCGCGGTTCCTGGGCGGGCGCTCGCCCGTCACCATCGTGTCGCCGAGGAACACCAAGGAGTTCGACCTCCGCGTCGTCGTGCCGGTCGACGACATGACCGAGCTCGGCACCACCGCGCCGCTCGAGGGGTCGGCGGCGCAGGGCGAGCCGCAGCAGGGGTCCATCTGGCCGCACGTGGAGGAGGGCATCGTCGACCTCGTGCTCCAGCACACGTCGTCCATCGTCTTCACGAACAGCCGGCGGCTCGCGGAGCGGCTCACGGCCCGGCTCAACGAGATCTACGCGGGGCGCATCGAGGACGGGCGGATCGACGCCCAGGGACGCGCGATCGTCGCCGGGTCCGCGGGCGCCGAGGCTGACGCCGTGCCCGTGCTGGCGGGTGCGGCGGCCGCGTCCGGGGCGTCCCGGCCCGTCGACGCCACCGCCTCCTCCGCCACCCGGCGCGCACCTGCCCGTCCGCCCGCGGAGGTCATGGCGCAGGCCGGGAGCACCGAGGGCGCGGATCCCGTGCTCGCCAAGGCGCACCACGGGTCCGTCTCGAAGGAGCAGCGCGCCCTCATCGAGGACGACCTGAAGTCGGGGCGGCTGCGCTGCGTGGTCGCCACCTCGAGCCTGGAGCTCGGCATCGACATGGGCGACGTCGACCTCGTCGTGCAGGTGGAGGCCCCGCCGTCGGTCGCGAGCGGGCTGCAGCGCGTCGGCCGCGCCGGGCACCAGGTGGGCGAGGTCTCGCGCGGCGTCATCTTCCCCAAGCACCGGGCCGACCTCATCCACTCGGCCGTCGCCGCGGAGCGCATGGCGAGCGGGCAGATCGAGTCGCTGCGCGTGCCCGCGAACCCCCTCGACGTGCTCGCGCAGCAGACCGTCGCGGCCGTCGCGCTCGAGTCGGTGGGCGTCGAGGAGTGGTTCGACACCGTCCGGCGCAGCGCGCCGTTCGCGACCCTGCCGCGCTCGGCCTACGAGGCCACGCTCGACCTGCTGAGCGGCCGCTACCCGTCGGACGAGTTCGCCGAGCTGCGGCCCCGCATCGTCTGGGACCGCGACGAGGGCACCATCGAGGGGCGGCCGGGCGCGCAGCGGCTCGCGGTCACCTCCGGCGGCACCATCCCCGACCGCGGCCTGTTCGGCGTCTTCATGGTGGGCGAGAAGGCCTCGCGCGTGGGCGAGCTCGACGAGGAGATGGTCTACGAGTCGCGCGTCGGCGACGTGTTCGCGCTCGGGGCCACGAGCTGGCGGATCCAGGAGATCACGCACGACCGCGTGCTCGTCACGCCCGCGTTCGGCGAGCCCGGCAAGCTGCCGTTCTGGAAGGGCGACGGCCTCGGCCGGCCCCTGGAGCTCGGCCGGGCCATCGGCGCGTTCGTGCGGGAGCTCTCGGGATCCGCGGTGGACGACGCCCGGGCACGCGCCGGCCGCGTAGGCCTCGACGACCGCGCCGTGAACAACCTCCTCGCGTTCCTCGACGACCAGAAGAAGGCCACCGGCCACGTGCCGAACGACCGCACGCTCGTGGTCGAGCGCTTCCGCGACGAGCTGGGCGACTGGCGCGTGGTGCTGCACTCCCCGTACGGCATGCAGGTGCACGCGCCGTGGGCGCTCGCGGTGGGCGCGCGCGTCACCGAGCTGTACGGGATCGACGGCGCGACCATGGCCAACGACGACGGCATCGTGGTGCGCATCCCCGAGACCGACGGCGAGCCGCCGGGGGCCGACCTGTTCGTGTTCGAGCCGGACGAGCTCGACGCCATCGTCACGCGCGAGGTCGGCGGATCCGCCCTCTTCGCGTCCCGGTTCCGCGAGTGCGCCGCCCGCGCCCTGCTGCTGCCCCGCTACAACCCCGGCCGCCGGTCGCCGCTCTGGCAGCAGCGCCAGCGCGCGTCCCAGCTGCTCGACGTCGCGCGGAAGTACCCCGCGTTCCCCATCGTGCTCGAGACCGTGCGCGAGGTGCTGCAGGACGTCTACGACCTGCCCGCGCTCACGTCGCTCGCGAAGGACATCGAGGCGCGGCGCATCCGCATCGTCGAGACCACCACGGAGGACGCGTCCCCGTTCGCGCGCAGCCTCCTGTTCAGCTACGTGGGCGCGTTCATGTACGAGGGCGACAGCCCGCTCGCCGAGCGCCGCGCCGCCGCGCTGTCGCTCGACGCGGGCCTCCTGTCGGAGCTGCTCGGCCGCGCGGAGCTGCGCGAGCTGCTGGATCCGGGTGTCATCGAGCGCACCGAGCTGGAGCTGCAGCGGCTCGCGACCGACCGCCGCGCGAAGGGCGTGGAGGGCGTGGCCGACCTGCTGCGCATCCTCGGGCCGCTGGACGCGGAGGAGGTCGCCGCGCGCCTGGAGCCCGAGGAGTCCGCGTCCGCCGGTGACCACCTCGACGCGCTCGTCGCCGGCAAGCGGGCGCTCCGCGTCTCGTTCGGCGGGCGTCCGCGCGTCGCCGCCATCGAGGACGCGAGCCGCCTGCGCGACGCCCTCGGGGTGCCGCTGCCCATCGGCACGCCGCTCGCGTTCGTCGAGCCCGTGGCCGATCCCCTGGGCGACCTCGTGGGCCGCTACGCCCGCACGCACGGCCCCTTCACCATCGCCGACGCGGCCACGGCCATCGGGCTGGGGTCCGCGGTCATCGCCGACACCCTCGCGCGGCTCGGCGCCCAGCGGCGCGTGGTGGAGGGCGAGTTCCGGCCGGGGGCGTCCGGCAGCGAGTGGTGCGACGTGGAGGTGCTCCGGCGCCTCCGCAGCCGGTCGCTCGCGGCGCTCCGCAGCGAGGTCGAGCCCGTCGAGCGGGCCGCCTTCGCGCGCTTCCTGCCGGCGTGGCAGCACGTGGCCGGCGCCGACCGCGAGCGCGGGCTCCGCGGCGTCGACGGCGTGCTCCAGGTCATCGAGCAGCTGGCCGGCGCGCCCGTGCCCGCCTCCGCGTGGGAGACGCTCGTGCTGCCGGCCCGGGTGCGCGACTACACGCCCGCCTTCCTCGACGAGCTCACGTCCACGGGCGAGGTCATCTGGTCGGGCGCCGGCACGCTCGCGGGCGCCGACGGCTGGGTCAGCCTGCACCTCGCCGACCAGGTCGCCCTGACGCTCCCGGAGCCCGACGTGCACGACACCGACGAGCTGCAGCGCGAGATCCTCACGACGCTCGGCACCGGCGGCGGCTACTTCTTCCGGCAGCTGAGCGACGCCGTGGGGTCCACGGACGACAAGGCGCTCGTCACCGCCCTCTGGGACCTGGTGTGGGCGGGGCTCGTCACCAACGACACGCTGTCGCCGCTGCGGGCGCTGCTCGCGGGCGGATCCACGGCGCACAAGACGCCGCAGCGCGCGCCCCGCGGCCGCATGTACCGGGGCGGGCGCATGCCGCGCGCCGAGATGCCCACGCGCACCGGGCCGTCGACCGCGGCCGGGCGCTGGTCGATCGTGCCGCTCGCCGAGACCGACGCCACCGTGCGCGCGGCCGGCACCGCCGAGCTGCTCCTCGAGCGGTACGGCGTGGTCACGCGCGGCTCCGTCATGACCGAGCGCGTGCCCGGCGGCTTCGCGCTCACCTACAAGGTGCTCGCGGGCTTCGAGGACACCGGGCGCGCCCGGCGCGGCTACTTCATCGAGACGCTCGGCGCGGCGCAGTTCTCCACGGGCGGCACGGTCGACCGGCTGCGCGGCTTCACCCGCGACCCCGACGCGGGCGAGCGGCCGCGGAACGCGCTGACGCTGGCGGCCACGGATCCGGCGAACGCGTACGGCGCGGCGCTGCCGTGGCCGCGGCTCGACGGCTCGGCACCCGACTCGGGCGACGAC
>NZ_JAVCVL010000155.1:0-6738 GCF_032917815.1 Clavibacter sp. MX14-G9D
CTCGATGTCGACGTGGGGGGTGACCGTGACCTGGTCGGCCCCCCCGACGGGGGCGGGCCCCGCGCGGGTGGGGGCGGCGGCGGACGCGGCGCGGATGCGGCGGGCGCGGGTCTCGAGCGGCACGGACTCGGCGGCGGCCAGGACGGCGGGCTCGGCGTCCGCGGGGAGGTGCGTGGTGGGGACGGCGGGGGCCTCGACGGCGACGGGGAGGAGGCGGGGTGCGGGCGCCTCCGTCTCGACGGGCGCCTCGGGCGCCTCGGTGCGGACGGCCGACACCGCGGATCCGCTCGTCGCCCCGGCCGCTCGACGCTCGGCCTCACGGCGCTCGCGTCGCGTCGGGTACGTGGTCCCCGTGGTCTCGTCGGGGGTCAGCACGAGGGCCGCCGGACGGAGGGCTGGGGGGCACGCGAGGCGTGGAGGACGGACAGGATCGGAGGACTCCTAGTGCGAGGGACAGGTGCTGCGCGGTGCCGGCCGACGGGGGTCGGGGCGTGCGCGTGCGACCGGTTCGAGCCCGGTCGCAATGTAACGGATCGGTAAAGGCTAACCGGCGGAAGGGATTCGCGCCACCCGGGGGATGCGCCGGGAGGGTCGGAGGGGCTATGCGCGCGGGCGCTCGAGCCGCTCCTCGAGGGCGCGCGCGAGCTCGGGAGCCGCCGCGATCAGGAGCTCGGCGGACGCCGGGCCGCCGTCTGCGCCCGTCACGCGGGCGCCCGCCTCGGCTGCGATGAGGGCCCCCGCCGCGTGGTCCCAGGGCTTCAGCCCGCGCTCGAAGCACGCGTCCGTGCGGCCCGCCGCGACGTCGCAGAGGTCGAGCGAAGCGGCGCCGATGCGGCGGATGTCGCGCACCTCGCCGAGGAGGTCGGTGACCACCCGGCCCTGCCGCATCCGCGTCTCCGCCGCGTAGGAGAAGCCCGTCCCGACGAGCGCGAGGGAGAGCGGCACGCCCGTGTTCACGGCGAGAGGCCGACCGTCGAGCGCCGATCCCCCGCCCGCCGTGGCCGTGTAGACCTCCCCGCGGGTGGGGTTCACCACGCAGCCGGCGCGCGCGGACCAGGTGAGCGGATCCGGCTCGCCCTCGACCACGGCGATGCTCACCGCCCAGGCGGGGATGCCGTACAGGAAGTTGACGGTGCCGTCGATGGGGTCGACCACCCAGGTGAGCCCCGAGGTGCCCGTCGTGCCCGCGGACTCCTCGCCGAGGAAGCCGTCGTCGGGGCGCACGTCCTGCAGCGCCCGCCGGATGAGGTCCTCGGTCTCGCGGTCCACGTGCGTGACGATGTCCTCCGGGCTGGACTTCGACGCCGCCACCTCCACGCCCTCGCGGCGGCGGCGGAGCGCGAGCTCCCCGGCACGCACGGCGATGTCGCGGGCGATGGTCAGGAGCGCGGTGTCACCGGGGGAGGTCATGCTCCCAGCCTGCCAGAGGGGCCCGGCGCCAGCGGGGCGGGTGCCGGGGGCCGCGGTCGCCGCCGGGCGCCGGGTCCGGCTCAGGCCGGGGCCGCGCCGAGCCGCTCGTCCACTACCGGCGCGGCGTCCACCCCCTCGCGGAGGCGCCTCCGCTCGACGCGACGCGCGTTCCAGAGCAGCGCGACGCCGAGCACCATGAGCCCGCCGGCCGCGAGCAGCGCCCACGCGCCCCCGACCCGGGTCGTGATGAGCGCCGCCACGAGGGCGCCGAGGCCCATGCAGACGATCGCGCCGATGCGGCGGGCCCAGGCGGCGCCCGTCCCGCCCGCGACCCGGCTGTCGGAGGAGAGGTTCACCATCGTCATGGTCACGACCACC
Organism: Clavibacter sp. MX14-G9D; assembly: GCF_032917815.1. Classification (NCBI taxonomy): domain Bacteria; kingdom Bacillati; phylum Actinomycetota; class Actinomycetes; order Micrococcales; family Microbacteriaceae; genus Clavibacter; species Clavibacter sp. MX14-G9D. The sequence continues at coordinate 1,789 of NZ_JAVCVL010000155.1, forward strand.
GTGGAGAGGTCCCGCAGGCCGATGCTCTTCACGGCGGCCGCCTGCGCGCCGAGCAGCAGCGCGAGGAACCCGGTGATGGCGATCATCACGGTCGTGTCGAGGGCGCCGACCGCGAGCCACACCACGGCGAGCGCCAGGGTCAGGAGGGTGCCGGCCACGAGGATCCACACCGACGAGCGCGGCAGGTGCACGTCCGTGGGCGCCCGGCGGGTGATGCGGGACGCCACGACGGCGCCGAGCATGAACGCGAGGAGCGCGACGAGGTTGTTGAGCACGGGGATGTCGGCGACCCCCACCAGGCCGAAGCCGATGAAGAGCACGTTCCCGGTCATGTTCCCGGTGAAGACGCGGTCGAGGGCGAGGTAGCTCACGCCGTCGATGGCGCCGGTCGCGGTGGTCATCACGAGCAGGGCGGCGATGTAGGAGCCCTCGGGCCAGGGACGGGACACGGGCGGATCTCCTCGTGATGCGGTCGGTCGTCGGTCGCCCCAGGATACGGGCGGCGCGTCAGGCGGTCCGGTCGCGCGTCGCCCGCGCGGCGGCGGCTGCGAGGCGGGACACCTCGTCGTCGTCGAGCCGGAGCTGCGCCGCGGGCATCAGCTGGCGGATCTGCCGGGCCGTGCGCGCGCCCACGAGCGCGCTCGCGACGCCGCGTCGGCCGAGCACCCAGGCGATGGCGACCTCGGCGACCGTCACCCCGCGGAGCCGGGCGACGTCCTCGGCCGCCCGGACGGTCGCGTGCCCGCCCGGCGACATGTACTGCTCGGCGTCGAGGGCGCGCGCCGACGGGACCGCGGGCGCCCCGGGCAGGTACTTGCCCGTGAGGAACCCCTTGGCGAGCACGCTGTGCGCGACGAGCCCGAGGCCCTCCTGCCGGACGACCGCCTGCATCCGCCCCTCGGCGTGGTCGCGGGCCAGCAGGCTGTACTCCTCCTGGACGACGCCGACGGGCACCGCGCCGGATCCGTGCGCGAGCGCGAGCGCCCGCTCGATGCGCTCCGGGGTGAAGCCGGAGACGCCCACGACACGGGCCTTGCCGCCCGTCACGAGGTCGGACAGGGCGGCGACGGTCTCCTCGAGCGGCGTGCGGGTGTCGTCGAGGTGCGCGTGCACGATGTCGACCCGGTCCGTGCGGAGGCGACGGAGGGACGCGTCGACGCCCCGGCGGATCGAGCCGGCCGAGGTGCCCGGCGCATCGCGGCTCTTGCCGACCTTCGTGCCGACGACCACCTCGTCGCGGCAGCCGCGCGCGGCCAGCCAGCCGCCGATGATCGCCTCGGACTCGCCGCCCGCGTGCCCCGGGACCCACTGCGAGTACGACGAGGCGGTGTCGACGAAGGTGCCGCCCTCCTCGCGGTAGGCGTCGAGGATCGCCCACGCCTCCGCGCGGTCGGCGGTCCAGCCGAAGCCGCTGGTGCCGAGTCCGAGGGTCGAGACGACGAGGCCGGAGGTGCCGAGGGCGCGCGTCGAGGGGCCGGGGGCGGCGGGGAACATGTGCGGGTCCAGGTGTCGGGCGCGTCCGCGGCGATGCGGGCACGGGCGGGCCGGCGACGAGAGCGTCGTGGCAGACGGACGGCCCCGCGTCGCGGGGCCGTCCTCATGGGGTGGCGAGTGAGGGATTCGAACCCCCGAAGGCTGAGCCGTCTGATTTACAGTCAGATCCCTTTGGCCGCTAGGGTAACTCGCCATGCGCACCCGACCTGTGTGATCACGGACCGGAGACGCTCGTCGATGATAGCGGGCGCCGGCCCGCGAACCGAAATCGCGCCGGCCGCGTCCCCGGCCGCGCACCGGCCGCTCCCCCGCCGCCGTCCCTTAACATGGTCGGCATGGCAGATTCCTCGTTCGACGTCGTCAGCAAGGTCGACCGCATGGAGGCGGACAACGCCGTCCACCAGACCCAGAAGGAGGTGGAGCAGCGCTACGACTTCAAGAACGTCGGCGCCTCCATCGAGTGGAGCGGCGACACCATCCTCATGAAGGCCTCCAGCGAGGAGCGCGTGAAGGCCATCCTCGACGTCCTCCAGTCGAAGATGATCAAGCGCGGCATCGGCCTCAAGAGCCTCGAGGAGGGCGACCCCTTCGCCTCCGGCAAGGAGTACCGCATCGAGGTCACCCTGAAGCAGGGCATCGACCAGGCGAACGCGAAGAAGCTCGGCAAGATCATCCGCGACGAGGGCCCGAAGAGCATCAAGAGCCGCGTCGAGGGCGACGAGCTCCGCGTCTCCAGCAAGAGCCGCGACGACCTCCAGCAGACCATCGCGCTGCTGAAGGGCGCGGACGTCGACCTCGACCTCCAGTTCGTCAACTTCCGCTGACCTGCGGGGGCTCCGGGCGCGTGTCCGTCGAGCCCCCCGCCCGGTCTGCCCGAGGGCGCCCCGGTTAGACTCCGCCTGATGGATGCCTCGATGACCACCCTCATCCTCGCGGGGCTCGCGCTCGTCGTCGACTTCATCGTCCGCGTCACGGCCCTGCTGGTCATCCCCCGGAACCGCCGGCCGTCGACCGCCATGGCGTGGCTCATGGCCATCTTCTTCCTGCCGTACATCGGCATCCTGCTGTTCCTGCTCATCGGCTCCACCCGGCTGCCGCGGCGCCGGCGCGAGAAGCAGCAGGAGATCAACCGCTTCATCATCGAGTCGACCGAGGGCATCGAGCGGGTGACGCGGGAGCACTCCTGGCCGTCGTGGCTCGACTCCGTCGTCGAGCTCAACCGGACCCTCGGCGCCATGCCGCTCGTGGGCGGCAACCGGGCGAGGCTCTACAGCCAGTACGACGAGTCGATCGCGGCGATGACCGCGGAGGTCGAGAAGGCGACGCGCTACGTGCACGTCGAGTTCTACATCCTCGCCTGGGACGTGACGAGCGCCCCGTTCTTCAACGCCCTGGAGCGCGCCGTCGCACGCGGCGTCACCGTGCGCGTGCTCCTCGACCACATCGCCTCGCTGCGGGCACCCGGCTACCGGCGCACCACGCGGAAGCTCACGGCGATCGGCGCCGACTGGCACCTCATGCTCCCGGTGCAGCCGCTGCGCGGGCGCTACCAGCGGCCCGACCTCCGCAACCACCGCAAGGTGCTGGTGGTCGACGGCCACGTCGGGTTCATGGGCTCGCAGAACATGGTGCACCGCAGCTACAACAAGGTCGTCAACCGCAAGCGCGGGCTCAAGTGGCAGGACCTCATGACGCGCCTCGAGGGGCCCATCGTCAGCGGGCTGAACGCGATCTTCATCACCGACTGGTACGCCGAGACCGACCAGCTGCTCGTGCGCGAGACGGAGCCGATCGAGATCGCGGCGACCCCGGACGACGAGGACCTCGACTGCCAGGTCGTCCCGTCCGGCCCCGGGTTCCCGGGCGAGAACAACCTGCGGCTCTTCAACGCGCTGCTGTACTACGCGCAGGAGCGCATCGTCATCACGTCGCCGTACTTCGTGCCGGACGACTCCATGCGGTACGCGATCACCACCGCGGTGCAGCGGGGGCTCTCCGTGGAGCTGTTCGTGAGCGAGATCGGCGACCAGCCCGTGGTCTACCACGCGCAGCGCTCCTACTATGAGGAGCTGCTCAACGCCGGCGTGCGGATCTGGATGTACCGGGCCCCGTACATCCTGCACAGCAAGCACTTCACGATCGACGACGACGTGGCCGTCATCGGCTCGAGCAACATGGACATGCGCTCGTTCAGCCTCAACATGGAGGTCTCGCTGATGGTGCGCGGCCCCGGCTTCGTGCGCGAGATGCGCCGCGTCGAGGACGGCTACCGGGCGCGCAGCCGCGAGCTCACGCTCGATGAGTGGAGCCGCCGCACGCGCACCAGCACCGTGCTGGACAACCTCGCCCGCCTGACCTCGGGCGTGCAGTAGGCCCGAGGGGCGCGCGGATCAGGCGATGACGCCGGAGCCGTCGGCACCCGTGCGCGCATCGCCCACCTCGTGGGCGATGGCCCGGTCGAGCACGCCCTGCAGGAGGTCGCGCAGCTGCGAGTCGCCCTCCTCCTCGCCCGCGATGTCGCGGCGGACCTGGTCGCCGACCCGCCAGATGACGGGCAGCATGTCGCGCCCGGCATCGGTGAGGCCGACGGAGAGCCGGCGCTCGTCGGACGTGTCGCGGAACCGGGTCACGTAGCCGAACACCTCGAGGCGCTTGAGCAGCGGGGAGAGGGTGCCGGGGGTGAGGTGCAGCTTCTCGGCGAGGTCGACGACCGCCTGCGGCTCCTCCTCGTCGAGGGCCAGCAGCACGAGGTACTGCGGGTGGGTCAGGTTGAGCGGCTGCAGCAGCGGCCGGTAGAGCGAGACGACGGCCCGCGATGCCGCGGCCAGCAGCACTCCGGTCTCGTCCTGCAGCAGTGTGAGCGATCTATCCGCCATGTCATTTCCTCTGGCTCGTCAGTACGTCGATGCCGGGGTCTTGGACACTGACTCCACCGTACGCCTGTCCGAGCACGACGATGCCGACGTACAGGCAACCATCGGCCGGGGTCGTCCGCACGCTCACGCGATCGTAGTGGGCGATGCGGCCACCAGGAGCGCGCCGAGCAGGAGCCACGGCCCGAACGGGATCGCCGCCGGCGCCCGTCGGCGGTCGACCACGAGCAGCGCGAGCGCCGCGACGCCGCCGAGGAGCGTCCCCGCGGCGAGCCCCAGGGCGACCTGCGCCGCGCCGAGCTGGCCGAGGACCAGGCCGATGACTCCCGCGAGCTTCACGTCCCCGGATCCGAGGCCCCCGGCCGTCGCGGCCTGGAGGAGCGCGAGGACGAGGACGGCGCCAAGGCCGCCCATGAGGGCCTGCACGAGGAGGCCGGGACCTCCCGCGGCCAGGGCGAGGGCCGCGGCGGCGACGGCGGCGGGACCCATGGCGCGGTCGGGCAGGCGGTGCGCCGCGAGGTCCGCGACCACGAGCACGGGGCCGACCGCGAGGAGCAGGAGCGCGAGCGGGAGGCGCGCGGTC
>NZ_JAVCVL010000156.1:0-6603 GCF_032917815.1 Clavibacter sp. MX14-G9D
CGGCCTCGGGCTCGGGCTCGGCCTTGTGCGCGGGCACGTGCGCCGGTCGGACGGGGCCGCCGTGCAGTCGCGCGGCGATGGCGGCGAGCTGTCCCGTGGCGAGCGACACGCCGGGCGGCGTCGGGACCGATCCGGTGCCGGGGCGTCCGGGGTCGTCTCCTCCCGCGATGCCGGGGACGGGCGCGGCGGGCGCGGCCTCGGTCGGGACGGACTTGCCTCTGCGCCACCGGAACATGATCACGGCCTCCCCGATCGCACCAGCGACGATCGGGACCATCATCGTGGGCGACACGCCCGGGCCGACCCGCGACACGCCGAGGATCATGCGGGTGGGGCGCCCGCCGCGCACGCAGACGACGCGCACGCCCCGGGGGACGTGCGCGTCGCGGACGGGAGGGCGGCTAGTTGCCGATCTGCCCGTCGCGCGAGTCCTCGATGACGGTGCCGACCGCGATGGCCACCGTGATGGCCCAGCTGAGCCACATGAGGCCGAGCTTCCAGTCGCGCGGACCCCGACGGGTCGTCTGCATGGTGCTCCAGCCGCCCACGAGGGCGCTGAGGACGCTGCCGTTCAGGATGTACTTGCGCATGACACCTCCCAGTGTTCCTCCACGGTACCGGGATCCGGCCCCCGCGTCCGCCACGCCGCATCCCCTTCCCGCACCCGGCGCGGGCTCCCGGGAGCCGATGAGTACAGTGAGCGCGGATCAGACAGGAGGCGCCCGTGCGCACAGCCCTCATCGGGGCGGTGCTCCTCGTCGTCGGCGCCGTCGCCGTGGCCACCGGAGCCCTCCCGCTCGACGACCTCGGCGTCCTGTACGAGCGGGTCTGGCCGATCCTCCTGTTCGTGGTCGCCATCACGGTGGTCACGGAGCTCGCGAGCGAGGCGGGGCTCTTCACCTGGATCGCCGAGCGCGCGGCGGGCCTCGGCCGCGGACGCACCTGGGCGCTGTGGCTCGCGACCGTGCTGCTCGCGTGCCTCTGCACGATCTTCCTGTCGCTCGACACGACCGCGGTGCTCCTGACGCCCGTGGTCGTCGTGCTCGCGCGGCACTGCGGGCTGCCCCCGCTCCCGTTCGCCCTGACCACCGTGTGGCTCGCCAACACGGCGTCGCTCCTGCTCCCGGTCTCGAACCTCACGAACCTGCTCGCGGAGCACGAGCTCGGCGGGCTCGGCCCCGCGGGCTTCGCGGCGCTCACGGTCGCGCCCGCGCTCGTCGCCATCGCCGTGCCCGTGCTCGCGATCCTCGTGCTCCACCGGAGGGAGCTCTTCACTCGCTACGAGGTCGGGGCGCGGAGCGCGCCGACGGACTCCGTCCTCCTCGTAGGCAGCGCCGTGGTGGTGGGCCTCCTGGTGCCCGCGCTCGTCTCGGGCGTGGAGGTCTGGATCCCGGCGCTCGCCGCCGCCGTGGTGCTCGCGGTCCTCACCGCCGTGCGCCGGCCGGGCGCGCTCCGGCCGGGGCTCCTCCCGTGGCAGCTCGTCGTGTTCGCGTCCGGGCTCTTCGTCGTGATGGAGGCGGCGCAGTCGCTCGGGCTCACCGCCGTCATGGCGGCCGTGTCGGGCGAGGGGCAGGACGCCGCGGCGCTCTTCCGGCTGGCGGGCGTCGCGACGCTGAGCGCCAACGCGGTCGACAACCTGCCGGCGTACCTGGCGCTCGAGCCCGTCGCGGGGTCGCCGGAGCGCCTCGTCGCGGTCCTCGTGGGCGTCAACGCCGGGCCGCTCATCACCCCGTGGGCGTCGCTGGCCACGCTCCTCTGGCACGAGCGGCTGGTGAGCATGGGCGTGCACATCCGGTGGTCGCGCTACGTGCTGCTCGGCCTCGTGGTCGCGCCGCTGACGGTCGGCCTCGCGATGGCGGCGTTCGTCCTCACGAGATGACCGGCGGGCCGCTCCCCGTCGATCCCCGGGGAGTCTGACCGATCAGTCAGGTCCTGACCGCTCGGTCAGCGTAAGCTCCTCACGTGACCAGGACCCCCCGCGCCTCCGCCGGCGACGAGCTGCGCCCCATCGCCGCCGCGCGCTTCGCCCGCGACGGCTTCCAGGCCACCTCGCTCCAGCAGATCGCCGACGAGGCGGGCTACTCCAAGTCCAGCGTGCTGTACCACTTCGCCTCGAAGGAGGCGCTGCTCGAGGCCCTGCTCGAGCCGACCATCGACGCGCTCGCCGAGGTCATCGACCGGGCCGACTCGATCCGCGGCGACGACGACGCGCGCGGGGCGTTCGTGGAGCGGTTCATCGACTTCCTCCTCCTGCACCGGCACGAGGTCTCCCTGTTCATCACGCAGGGCCGCTCGCTCGAGCACCTCGCGGTCATCCGGCGGGCGAACGACCTCGTGCGCCGGCTCGGCGAGACCGCCGGCGCCCTCGACAGCGCCCTCGACCAGCTGCGCTACGGCGTGGCCCTCGGCGGCGCGGCGTACGTCCTCGCCGCGAGCGACGACTGGTCCACCAACGAACCGCTGCCCGACGACGAGATCAGGGCCGCTCTCGTCGTGGTCGTGGGGGAGCTCCTCGCCCCCCTCGCCTCCCCCTCCGCCTGATCCCGCACGTCACGTCCCCTCGTAAGGAGAGCCACCGCCCATGGCCACGCTTCTGTACCGGCTCGGCCGGATCTCGTTCCTCCACCCGTGGCGCGTGGTCGCCGCGTGGATCCTCGTCCTCGGGATCCTCCTCGGCGGCGGACTCGCGCTCGGCGGGAAGACGCAGGAGTCGTTCTCCATCCCGGGCACCGAGTCGCAGGAGGCCATCGACCGCCTCGCCGCCGTGTTCCCGCAGGCCGCGGGCGCGAGCGCGCAGATCGTGACCGAGGCGCCCGCGGGCGCGAAGGTCACGGATGCCGCCGAGGAGGCCGCCATCGAGGCCACCGCGACGGCCGCGGGCGAGGTGCCCGGCGTCGAGACGGCGCTGTCCCCGTTCTCCGAGTACGCGACCGACGCCGTCTCCGACGACGGCACCGTCGCGATCACCACCGTGCAGTTCCGGGGGCAGAGCGACCAGGTGACCGAGGCGACGCTCGACGCGCTGAGGGACTCCGCGCAGGCGGCGACCGACGCGGGCCTCACGGTCTCGTTCGGCGGGCAGGTGTTCCAGGACATCCACTACGGCGTGACGGTGACGGAGGCGTTCGGCGTGCTCTTCGCCGGCCTCGTGCTGGTCCTCACGTTCGGGTCGATGCTCGCCGCAGGCCTGCCGCTCATCGGCGCGCTGGTCGGCGTGGCGGCCTCCGCGGGCGCGCTCCTCGCCGCCGCGCGGTTCGTCACGGTCTCGAGCGCGTCGCCGCTGCTCGCCGTGATGATCGGCCTCGCGGTCGGCATCGACTACGCCCTCTTCATCCTCATGCGGCACCGCACGCAGCTCGCCAACGGGATGCCCGTCGAGCGGTCGGCGGCGACGGCGGTCGCGACCGCGGGCAGCGCCGTGATCTTCGCCGGCGTGACGGTGATCATCGCGCTCCTCGGGCTCCTCGTCGTGCAGATCCCGTTCCTCACCGTGATGGGCCTCGGCGCCGCGTTCGCCGTGCTGCTCGCCATGGGCGTGGCCACGACGCTCCTGCCCGCGATGCTCGGCCTCGCGGGCGAGCGCCTGCGGCCGAAGGAGGGCTCGCGGGCCGCCCGGCGCGCGACGGCGCAGGCCGCGGGGACGCAGCGCACGCTCGGCGCGCGCTGGGTGGCGATCGTCACGAAGGTGCCGATCATCCCCGTGGTCATCGTCATCGGCATCGCCGGCCTCCTGGCCGTGCCCGCGTCGCAGCTGCAGCTGGGGCTGCCGAGCGGGGCCACCGAGCCCGAGGGGTCCACGAGCCGCGTCGCGTACGACACCGTGTCGGACGCGTTCGGCCCCGGGCACAACGGGCCGCTCGTCGTGCTCGTGGACATCACGCAGACCACCGACCCGATCGGCGTGCTCGAGGACATCGGCGGGGAGATCCGCGGCCTCGACGACGTCGCGTTCGTCGGGCAGGGCACGCCCAACCCGTCGGTCGACACCGCGATCATCCAGGTCGTGCCGGACAGCCCGCCCGAGTCGGCGGAGACGACGGCGCTCATGCAGTCGATCCGCGACCTCGCCCCCGGCCTCCAGGACCGGTACGACACGCGCGTGTCGGTGACCGGCACGACGGCCGTGCAGAACGACATCTCGCAGCGGCTCGACCAGGCGCTCGTGCCGTTCGGCATCGTCGTCGTGGGGCTCTCGATCATCCTGCTGATGATCGTGTTCCGCTCCGTCTTCGTGCCGATCAAGGCGGCCGTCGGCTTCCTGCTGAGCGTCGTCGTGTCCTTCGGCACGGTGGTCGTCATCTTCCAGGACGGCCTGTTCGCGGACGCCCTCGGGGTGACGCCCGGCCCGATCCTCAGCTTCATGCCGATCCTGCTGATGGCGATCCTCTTCGGCCTCGCCATGGACTACGAGGTGTTCCTCGTCTCGGGGATGCGCGAGGACTTCGTGCACCACGGCGACGCCCGCCGGGCCATCGTCACCGGCTTCTCGGGTGCCGCGCGGGTGGTGACGGCGGCGGCGCTCATCATGTTCTTCGTCTTCGCGGCCTTCGTGCCCGAGGGCGCGGGCGTGATCAAGACCATCGCGCTCGGGCTCGCCGTCGGCATCTTCTTCGACGCGTTCCTCGTGCGCATGACCCTCGTGCCGGCCGCCATGGCGCTGCTGGGGAGGCGGGCATGGTGGATCCCGCGTTGGCTCGACCGCCTGCTGCCGGACGTGGACATCGAGGGGGAGGGGCTCCGCGAGCACCAGGACGACGTGGACTGGGCGCGCGCGTCCGGTGCCGCCGTCGCCGCCGAGCGCCTGGTCGTCGGCGTCCCCGGCCACCGCCTCGCGCCCGTGGACCTCGCCGCCGCGGCCGGATCCCTCGTGCTCGTCGAGGGCGAGGTCGCCGACCGCCGTCTCCTCGGCGCGACGCTCGGCGCCCGCCTCGTCCCGCTCGCCGGGCGCGCGCAGGTCGCCGGGCATCCGCTCGCCTCGGAGGCCGGCCGGGTGCTCACGAGCGTCGCCATGGCCGACCTCGGCCGTGTCGACCGCGTGGACTCCGGCGTCACGGTGGGGGACCTCCTCGCCGAGCGCATCGACCTGTCCGAGCCCCTCGGGCGCCGCCGCGGCGCCCGCGCGCGTCACGGGGAGTGGCTGGCGCGCATCGCCCAGGCGGCCGACGCCGCCGGGGCGCGCCGCATCGGCGCGGACGACCCCGTCGGATCGCTCCTGCCCCTCGAGCGCGCCATCGCGCTCACGGCCGTCGCCGCCTCCGGACGCGCGCCCGTGCTCGTGCTCGACGTGGTGGACCCGTTCCCGGACGCCGCCGCCGAGCGCGCGTTCCTCCGGGCGCTCGCCGCCCTCGTCCACGAGAGCACGACCGTCGTGCTCGGTGCGCCCGGGTTCCCGGACGACCACGGCATGCCCGGCCGGCCGACGGTCCGCCTGCGCCTCGGCGCGGACGACGTCCCGGCGGACGACGCCCGGCCGCTCGCCGCGGAGCACCCCGCCGCCGAGCACGGGACCGCCGAGCACGGGGCCGCCGAGCACTCCGACATCGACCCGCGCGTCACGACCGGCAAGGAGACCCGCCGATGACCACCCGCTCCGCTCGCCGACGGCTCGCCGTCGCCCTCGTCGCGCTCGTCCCGATCGCGGTCGCGGGCCTGTTCATCGGCTCGCTTTCGGACGTCGCGGACGGCGTCGAGCGGATCCCCGCCGCCATCGTCAACCAGGACGAGATCGTCCAGCAGACCGCGCCCGACGGCACGGAGACGCCCGTGCTCGCGGGCCGCCTCCTCGTCACGCAGCTGACGTCGGACGACAACCAGGCCTTCGACTGGACCATCACCAACGCCGAGGAGGCCGAGCGGATGCTCGACGACGGCGAGGTGTACGCCGTGCTGACGGTGCCGGAGGACTTCTCCGCGTCGATCGTGTCGCTCCAGACGGACACCCCGGAGCGCGCGCAGATCCGCGTCACGACGGACGACGCGCACGGCTACCTCACGGGCGCCGCCACCCAGGCCGTCGGCGTCGGCATGACGAGCGTGTTCGGCAACGCGATCACCTCGCAGTTCGTCTCCGGCATCTACACGACCTTCGGCAGCCTCAAGGGCTCGCTGACCGACGCCGGCACGGGCGCCGACCAGCTCGCGGACGGCGCCACGCAGCTCTCCTCGGGCGCCACGGCGCTCGGCGACGGGCTCACGCAGCTCGGCGACGGCCTCGGGCAGTCGCAGCAGGGCGCGTCGCAGCTCGCGGACGGCCTCGGGACCTACACGGGCGGGGTCTCCCAGCTCTCCTCGGGGCTCGACCAGCTGCAGACGGGCGCGGCCGGGCTCTCCCAGGTCGCGGACGGCGTCGAGCAGTACGCGGGCGGGGCGGGGCAGATCGCGCAGCAGGTCGCGGGGATCCGGCAGCAGCTGTCGGCCGACCCGCGGACGGCGCCGCTCGCCGCGCAGCTCCAGCCGCTCGAGCAGGGGCTCGACCAGTACGCCGCGCAGGGGCGGACCCTGGCGACGCAGGCGGGCGCCGGGATCCAGGGCGTGCAGCAGGGCATCGGCCAGAGCGCCTCAGGCGCCGCCCAGCTCGCCGCGAACGGCGGCGCGCTCGTCACG
>NZ_JAVCVL010000157.1:0-6576 GCF_032917815.1 Clavibacter sp. MX14-G9D
AACGATCGGCGGGAGGGGCCCCGGCCGCGTGACGGCGACTCAGGCGAGGTGGCGCTCGGCGGGTCCGTCGTACTCGGAGAGCGGGCGGATCAGCGAGTTCGCGGCGCGCTGCTCCACGACGTGGGCCGTCCAGCCGACCACGCGCGCGGCGACGAACAGGGGCGTGAAGGCCCGGGTCTCGAAGCCGAGGAGGGCGTACGCGGGGCCCGACGGGTAGTCGAGGTTCGGCAGGATCCCGGTGCGCTCCCTCATGCCGCGTTCGAGCGCGTCGTACAGCTCCATCGTGCGGGTCGCGGACTCCCCTGCCGCGCCGCCGGCCTCCACGCGCACGGCGACGAGCTCGTCGAGCGCGTCCTTCATGGTGGGCACGCGCGAGTCGCCCGCTCGGTAGACGCGGTGGCCGAAGCCCATGACCTTGCGCTTGGCGGAGAGCGCCGCATCCAGCCACGCCTCCACGCGCGACGCGTCGCCGATCTCCTCCAGCGTCTGGAGCACGGCCTCGTTGGCGCCGCCGTGCAGAGGGCCCTTCAGGGCGCCGATCGCGCCGGTGACCGCGGAGTGCAGGTCGGCGAGGGTCGACGTGATCACGCGCGCCGTGAACGTGGAGGCGTTGAACGAGTGCTCCGCGTAGAGGATGAGCGAGACCTCGAGCGCGCGAGCGTCGGCCTCGGTCGGCCGCTCCCCGTGCACCATGAGCAGCAGGTTCTCGGCGAGGCCGAGGTCGTCGCGCGGCTCGACCGGCGCGAGGCCCTGGCGGCGCCGCTGGTCGTGGGCGATGAGCACGGGGATCTGCGCGAGGAGCCGCACGGAGCGCTCGAGGTCGGCGTCGGCGGAGTGGTCGTCGGGCGTGGGGTCGGCCGCGCCGATCGCGCTGACCGCGGTGCGGAGCACGTCCATGGGGTGCGCGTCGACGGGCAGCGCGTCGACGATGCGCAGCACCGCCTCGTCGGGCTGGCGCTCGGCGCGCTCCTGCGCCTCGAAGTGCGCGAGCTCCTCGTCGGTGGGCAGCTCGCCGTGCCAGAGGAGGTAGGCGACCTGCTCGAAGGAGCAGGAGGCGGCGAGCTCCTGCACCGGGTACCCGCGGTAGAGGAGGGAGTTGGTGGCCGGCTCGACCTTGCTGATCGCGGTCGTGTCGACGACGACCCCGGCGAGTCCCTTGCGGATGTCGGCCATGGTGCTCCTTCGCGGCATGCCGCACCGCTGGTGGAGCGGATCGGGTCGCCCGCGGGTGCGCTCGTCACTGTATCGGGGCGGGCCTTCCCGGGCGAGGGGTGACGGCCGCCTGCGGCGCCGGGTCGCGCCGTCGCCGGCTCGGTAGCCTTCCGTCAGGCCCTTCCCGAGGCGCCGACCGCGCAGCCGCGCCGACCCGTGAGGACGCCATGCCCGAGAGCCCCGACCACGCCGATCCCGCCGAAGCCCCGGCGCACTACGACGTCGCCGTGATCGGGGCGGGGCCCGCCGGCACCGCCGCGGCCCTCCGCGCGGCCGAGCTGGGCGCGTCCGTCGTCGTGCTGGAGGCCGGCCGCGTCGGCGGCACCTGCGTCAACACGGGGTGCGTGCCCACGCGCGTGCTCGCGAAGACCGCGCGGCTCGTGCGCGAGGTGCGCTCCGCGGGTGAGAGCGGGATCGGCGTGGGCGAGCCTGTGCCGCACTGGCCGTCGATCGTCGCGCGCGTGCACGAGCAGGTCGACCGGGTGCGCTCCCTCAAGCGCGAGGCCGAGCGGTTCCGGGAGGCGGGCGTGACGCTCGTCCACGAGGGCCGCGCGCGCTTCGTCGACGACCGCACGCTCGTGCTCGACAGCGGGCGGCGCATCACCGCGGGATCCGTGATCGTGTGCGTCGGCGGCCACTCGCGCCGACTGCCGGTGCCGGGCGCGGAGCTCGCGACCGTGCCCGAGGACGTGCTCGCGCTGCCGGAGATCCCCCGCCGCCTCGCCGTCATCGGCGCCGGCAACACGGGCGCGCAGCTCGTCACCGTCTTCCGCTCGTTCGGCGCGGAGGTCACGCTGCTCGACGTCGCGCCGCGCGTGCTCACGGCCTCCGACGCGGCGGTCTCCGAGGCCGTGTCCGACGCGTTCCGCGCGCAGGGCGTGCGCGTGCACGTGGGCATCGACACCGTGACGGGCATCACGCGCTCGGGCGACGGCTCCCTCACGCTGCTCTGGCGCGCGGGCGACCGGCCGCAGTCCTCCAGCTTCGACGCCGTGATCATGGCCACCGGCTGGCCGGCCGACGTCGAGGACCTGGGGCTCGAGGCCGCGGGCGTCGAGGTCACCCGATCGGCGATCCCCGTGGACCGCTACCTGCGCACGCGCGTGCCGCACATCCTGGCGGTGGGCGACGCGAACGGGAAGGACATGCTCGTGCAGGCCGCGCAGTCCGAGGGCGAGGCGGCCGCCGAGAACGCGGTGCTGGGCGTCAACCGGCGCATCCCGCTGCAGCTGCTCCCCGCGGGCGGGTTCACCGACCCGGACTACGCGGGCGTCGGGCTCACGCAGGCGGAGGCGCGCGAGCGCGACGGCGCGTGCGTCGTCGCGCGGGTGCCCTTCTCGGAGGTCGACCGCGCCGTCATCGACGACCGCGAGGCCGGCTTCCTGCTGCTCATCGCCGACCGTCGCCGCGAGCTGATCCTCGGGGCGCACGCCGTGGGCGAGAACGCCGTCGAGGTGATCCAGTCGGTGACGACCGCGATGGCGGCCGGCGTCGACGTCGCGACCCTCGCGCACGTGCGGTTCGCGTACCCGACGTACAGCGCGATCATCGGCATCGCGGCCCGCCGCCTGCTGCAGGAGGACGACCGGGCGGCCGAGCTCGACTGAGGACGCGCCCGGGCGGGCGTGGTCGGATGGACGCATGAGCGCGCTGATCGTCACGGCCCACCCCGATCCCGACTCCCTCACCCACGACGTCGCCCGCCGGCTCGCCGACGCGCTCGGCGCCGACCGCACGACGCTCGCGCACCTCGCGCAGGAGGGCTTCGACCCGGTGTTCGGCATGGCCGACCGGCGCACCTACTCCGGTGACGCCGCCGCCCCCGCGGACGTCCTCGCCGAGCAGGCGCGGCTCGATGCCGTGGATCACGTCGTGCTCGTCTTCCCCGTGTGGTGGTGGTCCATGCCCGCGCTGCTGAAGGGCTGGATCGACCGCACCTTCATCGCCGGCTGGGCCTTCGGGATCGACGACGAGGGGCGCATCGAGGAGCGGCTCCAGCGGCTCACCGTGCACCTGGTCCCCGTGTCCGGCACGAGCCGCGCGTCGTTCGCGCGGCACGGCTACCTGTCGGCGTTCGAGACGCAGGTGGGCCACGGGATCCTCGACTACTGCGGTGCCCGGCGGGGCGCGACCGCGTTCGTCCACGACTCCGAGTCGGGCGACCGCGACGCGACGGGTGCCGAGGTGGAGCGAGCCGTCGCGGAGGTGGTCGCCGCGATCGATTGAGGTCGGGGCGGCGTGGGGATCCGGTCAGACCGCGGCGTCGATCCCCTCCATGTCGAGCACGAAGCGGTAGCGCACGTCGTTCCGGCGGAGGCGGGCGAACGCGGTCTCCACAGCGGCGGCGGGCAGCACCTCCACGTCCGCCGTGATGCCGTGCTCCCCGCAGAAGTCGAGCAGGTCCCGGGTCGCCGGGCGGCCGGCGCTGCCCGAGGACGCGAGCCGACGGCGGCCCGTCAGGAGGTCCATCGCCTGCACGGACAGCGGGCCGAGGTGGCCGAGCACGCAGAGCGTGCCGTCGAGGTCGAGCGCGCGGAGGTAGGGCGCGAGGTCGTGGGCCACGGAGACCGTGTCGAGCACGAGGTCGAGGCTCCGGTCCGCCACGGCCATCGCGGCGGCATCGGTCGAGACCACGGTGCGGCTCGCGCCCAGCCTCTCCGCGTCGGCCGCCTTGGCCGCCGTCGTGGTGAACACCGTGACCTCGGCGCCGAGCGCCCGGCCGAGCCGCACGGCGAGGTGCCCGAGCCCGCCGAGCCCGACGACGCCGAGGCGCGTGCCGGGGCCGACCCCGGCGGCGCGCATCGGCTCCCACACGGTGACGCCCGCGCACATGAGCGGGGCGACGGCGGCGGGGTCGAGGGCGGCGGGCCGGTGGTAGACGAAGGACTCCCGGACGACGTACCGGCCCGAGTACCCGCCGAGCGTGGAGGACCCGTCGACCCGGTCGCGGCCGCCGTAGGTGAGCGTCGGGAACTCGACGCACATGTTCTCGTGCCCCGCCCGGCACATGCGGCAGGCGCCGCAGGAGTCGACGATGTTGCCCACCGCGACGGGGTCGCCGGGCGCGAAGGCCGTGACGGCGGATCCGACCGCGACCACCTCGCCGACGAACTCGTGGCCGGGGACGAGCGCCTCGCCGCGGCCCGGCTGGGCGAGGGCGTGCAGGTCGGAGTGGCAGACGCCGACGTGCGTGACGCGCACGTCGACGTCGTCCGGGCGGAGGGCGCGGCGGTCGATCGGCGTCGGACGGAGGGGCTGGCCGGAGGCCGGGGAGAGGAGGGCTGTGGTGCGCATGCCCCCACCCTACCTACTGGTTGGTAGATCGGTAGGGTCGAGGGCATGACGACGGCCGACCGCACCCGCCAGCGCATCCTCGACGCCGCCACGGAGGAGTTCGCCGCACGGGGCATCGCCGGAGCGCGCGTCGACCGCATCGCCGCCGCCTCCGGCATGAGCAAGCCCATGCTCTACGCGCACTTCGGGTCGAAGGACCGCCTGTTCGACGCGGTCTTCGCGGAGCACGTGATCGCGAACGGCGACCGCGTGCCCTTCACCGCCGACGACCTGCCCGGCTACGCGGCGCTGCTGTACGACGACTACCTGGCCGATCCCGCGCTCGCCCGCCTCGTGATGTGGAAGCGCCTCGAGCGCGAGCCGGCCGGCTACCTCTACCCCGGCCTCGAGGAGCACGACGCGGGCCATCGCCGCGACATCGTCGCCGCCCAGGCCGCGGGCCGGATCCGCGCGGACCTCGGCCCCGACGACGTGTGGAGCCTGCTCATCGCGACGGCCGCGAGCTGGGCGCAGATCTCGATCACGACGGTGGCGACCGCCGAGGAGCCGGACGCGGTGCACGCGCGCCGCCGTCGGGCGCTCGCGGAGACCGTGCGCGCCGGGCTCTGCGGCGGCTGACCGCGGCCCGTAGGTTCGGTCCATGACCGCTCCCGCCGATGCGCCCCGCGACCGACCGGACGACGCCGCCGCCACCGCCGAGGACGCCGGGGCTCCGAGGCGTCCCGATCGGCCCGCCGTCGCCATCCGCCCCGCGCGCCCCTCGGACCTCCCGCGCGTCGCCGAGCTGCGCTGGCGCTGGAGCGTCGACGAGACGGGCACGGAGCCCGCCACGGACCTCGCCGGATACGCCGCCGCGACCGTCGCCTTCGCCGAGGCGCACGCCGCCACGCACCGGTGCCTCGTCGCGGAGGCCGAGGCCGGCGGCGGGATCGTGGGCATGGCCTGGATCGCCCTCACGGACCGGCCGCCGACGCCCGACGACCTCAGCCGCGTCGCCGGGGACGTCCAGTCGGTGTACGTGCTGCCCGCGCTCCGCGGCTCGGGCACGGGCGCGCGCCTCCTCGGGGCGCTGCTCGACGTCGCGCGTGACGCCGGCTGCCGCTACGTGCGCGTGCACTCCAGCACCCGCGCGATCCCCCTCTACGCCCGCGCCGGGTTCGCGGTCGACGAGACGTACCGCGTCGTCCGCCTCTGAGGGGCGGCACGGCTCGCTACGGTGGGCCGAGGCCTCCGCACCGGGTCGCATACGCCAGCAGGGAGACCGTCGTGCTCATCACCCTCACCTCCACGGCGCCCTCCGCCTCGGACCTCAGCCATCTGCTCCGCAAGCACCCCGGCAAGGCGCAGTCCTTCGACCTGCCCGTGGGCACGGCGCACGTGCTCTACCCCGAGGTCTCCGACGACCGCTGCACGGTGGCGCTGCTGCTGGAGGTGGACCCGATCGCGCTCGTCCGCGACGCGCGGTTCCGCAGCGCGGGCGCCCTCAGCATCACCCACTACGTCAACGACCGGCCCTATGCGTCCTCGTCGATGCTCGCCGTCGCCATCGGGCAGGTCTTCCGCACGGCCATGGGCGGGCGCAGCGAGTCCTTCCCGGAGCTCGCCGCCGGCACGCTGCCGCTCACGGTCACGGTCGCCGCGCTTCCCGCCCGCGGCGGCGACGGGCTCGTGCGCGAGCTGTTCGCCCCGCTCGGCTGGCAGGTCGACGTCCAGCCGGTGCCGCTGGATCCCGCCTTCCCCGCCTGGGGCGACTCCGCCTACGTCGACCTCGTGCTCACGGGCGACGTCCGGCTCGCCGACGCGCTCCGCCACCTCTACGTGCTCCTGCCCGTGCTCGACGACGGCAAGCACTACTGGGTCTCGGACGACGAGGTCGGCAAGCTGCTGCGCGCGGGCGAGGGCTGGCTCGCGGAGCACCCGGCCCGCGACCTGATCCCCCGCCGCTACCTCGCGCACCAGCGCGACCTCGTGGGCGAGGCCGACGCGCTCCTCGACGAGGGGCGGACGGCGGAGCCGGGCACCGTGGGCACGGCGGGCACCGCGTCCGCGCCGGCCGCGCCGCGCTCCCCG
>NZ_JAVCVL010000158.1:0-6498 GCF_032917815.1 Clavibacter sp. MX14-G9D
CGACGACCGCGCACCCGACGACCGCGCCCCCGCCGACCGCGCACGCCGCAGCGGAGCGTCCGGAGGGCCACGCCCCCGGCGGGCACCACCCTCTCGGGCCGGCGCCCGCGGTCAGCCGATGAGCGAGGGCGACACCCGGATCTCGCCGACCGGCGCGCCGCCGCCGAGCACCACGAGGTCGAGCTCGGGGCGCACGCGCTCCACGTCCTCCGGCGTGATCGCGCCCGCCTGGGCGAGCAGCTCCAGCGCCACGATCGTGGACGCCCGGAGGCTCCCGTCGAGCGTCTTCGACGCCACCGTGGTGCCGTCCGGCGCCGTCATGATCATGATGCCCTCGGCGCCGCCCTTGGCGAACAGCCCGAGGCGCTCGATCACGACCGTGTTGGCGCGGCTGGGGCCGTCGATCGCCCAGCCGTGGGCGCGCACCGCCGCGGTGAGCGCCGCCGCGTGGCGGTACAGCGCGAATGGCGAGCCGGGCGCGGAGGTCGCGATGCGGTGGATCCCGCGCGCGAGCGCCGTGAGCGACATCGCGTGCACGGGAGCGCCGCACCCGTCGATGCCCGTGGTCGCGATGCGCTCCCCCGTGAACCGCTCGACGACGTCGCGGATGCGCACCTGCAGGGGGTGGTCCGGGTGCAGGTAGTCGTCGGTCGACCAGTCGTTGGTCACGCACGCGAGCAGCATCGCGGCGTGCTTCCCGGAGCAGTTCATGTAGACGGGGGAGGCGGGGATCCCGGCGCGCACGAGCTCGTCGCGGGCGGCCCGGTCCAGCGGCCAGTCGGCGGGGCAGCGGAGGGCGGACTCGTCGAGGCCCGCCTTCGCGAGGATCCCGCGCACGACCTCCACGTGCCGCGCGGTCGCCGCGTGGCTGGCCGTGGCGAGCACGTGCTCCTCCTCGGTCAGCTCCGCGCCGCTCGCGAGCACCGCGAGCGCCTGGAAGGGCTTCATGCTGGAGCGGGGGAAGACGGGCGTCGTCGCGTCCCCCGCCTCGCGCAGCACCTCGCCCGCGGGCGAGAGGACGACGGCCGCGCCGATGTGGCGCGACTCGACGAACCCGCTCCGGTCGAGCACCGCGAGCTCGACGGCGCCCTGGACGGGGATGGTCTCGACGGCGGCCGCCATCACAGCGCCCGGAACGCGTCGGCGATCACGCCGAGGGCGTCGTCGAGCAGCGCCTCGGAGATGGCGAGGCTCGGCAGGAAGCGGAGGACGTTCCCGTACGTGCCCGCCGTGAGGATGATCACCCCGTGGGCGTGGCAGTGCGCCGCGATGGCGGCGACGGCCTCGGCGTTGGGCTCCTTGGTGGTGGATCCGGTCCCGGGCTGCACGAGCTCGATCGCGACCATGGCGCCGATGCCGCGCACGTCGCCCACGATGTCGTGCTCCGCCTGCAGCGCGCCCAGCGCGCGGTGCAGGTGCTCGCCGATCCGCGTGGCCTCCGCGAGGAGGCCGTGCGTCTCGATGGCCTCGAAGACGGCCACGGCCGCTGCCGCGGCCACGGGGTTGCCGCCGAACGTGCCGCCGAGCCCGCCGGCGTGGGCGGAGTCCATGATCTCGGCGCGGCCGGTCACGCCCGCGAGCGGCAGGCCGCCCGCGATGCCCTTGGCCGTGAGCACGAGGTCCGGCACCAGGCCGAGGTGCTCGCTCGCGAAGAAGCGCCCGGTGCGCGCGAGCCCGCTCTGGATCTCGTCCGCGATGAACACGACGCCGTTCGCCGTGCACCACTCCTGCAGCGCCGGCAGGAAGCCGTCGGCGGGCACCATGAAGCCGCCCTCGCCCTGGATGGGCTCGGCCACGACGCACGCGAGGTCGGTCGCGCCGATGCGCTTCTCGAGGTACGCGATCGTGCGGGCCGCGGCCTCGGCTCCGGAGAGCCCGTCGTGGTAGGGGTAGGAGCTCGGCGCGTGGTACACTTCGCCGGCGAAGGGGCCGAAGCCGGTGCCGTACGGCGAGGCCTTGTAGTTCATCGCCATGGTGAGGTTGGTGCGCCCGTGGTAGCCGTGGTCCAGCACCGCCACCGCACGCCGGCCCGTGTGCTTGCGCGCGATCTTCACGCCGTTCTCCACCGCCTCCGCGCCCGAGTTCACGAGCACCGTGCGCTTCTCGTGCGTGCCGGGCGTGTGCTCCGCGAGGAGCTCCGCCACGCGCACGTACTCCTCGTAGGGCGTCACCGTGAACAGCGTGTGGATCACGTCGCCGAGCTGCGCCGTCGCGGCGTCCACGACCTCCTGCCGCGTGTGGCCGACGGTGGTCACGCCGATGCCGGCGCCCAGGTCGATGAAGCGGTTGCCGTCCACGTCCTCCACGATCGCGCCGTGCGCCCGGGCCACGTAGACGGGCAGGAGGGACGCGACGCCGGGCGGCACCACGCGCTTCCGGCGCTCGTGCAGCGCGCGCGAGAGGGGGCCCGGGATCTCCGTCAGGACGCGTCGCTCCTGCGGCACCTGCGGGCGCGCGTCGCGGTCGGTCGCGGCGGGGGAGCCGGGGGCGGTGCCGGCGGGGGTGCCGACCAGGGCGGAGTCCAAGGTGTCAGTCATGATCCGGCGAGCCTACCCGCGCGGACAGCGGGATCCGGGAGGGCCGCGGCCCGGTTCGCTACCGTGGTCCCATGCAGATCGAGCACCGCTACGCCCTGTCCCTCGAGTGGACGGGCGACCGCGGATCCGGCACGTCCGACCACCGCGCGTACGGTCGCGACCACGTCGTGCGGGCCGCCGGGAAGCACGATCTGCTCGGCTCCGCGGACCGCCCCTTCCGCGGCGACGTCGACCGCTGGAACCCCGAGGAGACGCTCCTCTCCGCGCTCGCCCAGTGCCACCTCCTCAGCTACCTCCACGCGGCGGCCTCGGCCGGCGTCGTCGTCGTCGGCTACGCGGACGAGCCGACCGGCACCATGCGGCAGACGGACGGCGGGGGCGGCCACTTCGTCGAGGTCACCCTGCGTCCCGTCGTCACGGTGCGCGACGCCGACCAGGCGGAGCTGGCCGCCTCCCTGCACCAGGCCGCCTCCGAGCGGTGCTTCATCGCGAGCTCCGTCAACTTCCCGGTGCGCCACGAGCCGCGCACGGTGGTGGCCGGGACCGCCGACGCCGACGCCGACGCCTGATCCGCGGCGGCACCCCGCCCGCATCGCGCCGACCCGGATCCCGGTGGTCCCCACGCGGTCCCTGTCAGCCGTCCCCCTGCCGCGTCAGGCAGACTGTCCGGGTCCCTCCTCCATACCTGGTGCGTCCGGCGCGCCGATGAAAGCGACTCCCGTGAAGCGACGCATCCCCCTCACCCTGGCCGCGGCCGCCGTCCTGGCGCTGTCCGCCTGCACCGGCGGAGGCACCACCACCGCGGACCCGTCCGCGAGCCCGACGGCCGGCGCGCGCACCGCGGGCGCGTCCTGCATCGACACGCCCTCGGGCGACGCGTCGGAGTCGGTCGAGGTCTCCGGCGACTTCGGCTCCGCTCCGGAGGTCACGGTCGACGGGCCGCTCACGGTCGAGACCACCGAGCGCACGGTGGTCACGGAGGGCGACGGCGCGGAGATCGAGGCCGGCGCCACGGCGGACATCGCGCTCGCCGCGTACAACGGGACGACGGGCGAGGCCATCTCGCAGCTCGCGTACAACGCGGAGACCCCGCTGCCCGCCACCATGAACGACGGCGCCCTCGTGCCCGGGGTCGTCCGCGCGGTGGAGTGCACCACGGTCGGCTCGCGCATCGTCGCGGTCGTCCCCGCGGCCGACGGCTTCGCCGGCGAGCAGGCCACGCAGCTGGGCCTCGGCGCCGACGACCCCATCGTGATCGTGGTCGACGTGCTCAGCCAGGCCGCCACGCGTGCCGACGGCGTCGACCAGCCCGCGCCCGAGGGCTTCCCCGAGGTGACCCTCGCGGACGACGGCGCCCCCACCATCACCATCCCGGACGCCGACCCGCCGACGGAGACGCGGATCGCGAACCTCAAGGTGGGCGACGGCGAGGAGGTCACCGACGGCGCCAGCGTCACGGTGCAGTACACGGGCATCAACTGGAACACGAAGAAGGTGTTCGACTCCAGCTGGGACCGCGGACAGTCCGCCACGTTCGTCACCTCGCAGGTCATCCCGGGCTTCACGAAGGCGCTCGTCGGCCAGAAGGTCGGCTCGCAGGTCATCGCGATCATCCCGCCGGCCGACGGCTACGGCGACGCGGGCTCCGGCGAGGACATCGGCGGCACCGACACCATCGTGTTCGTCGTCGACATCCTCGGCACCCAGCCCGCCGCCGCAGGCCAGTAGGTCCGCCGTGCGCCGCGTCATCGTCCTCGGGTCCACGGGCTCCATCGGCGTGCAGGCCCTCGAGGTCATCGCACGCCACCCGGAGCTCTTCGAGGTGGTGGGGCTCGGCGCCGGCAGCAAGCGGGAGGCCCTCGCCGAGCAGGCGCGCGTCGCCGGGGTCGAGCACACCGCCCTCGGGGCCGACGAGGCCGAGCAGCTCATCCGCACGGTCGACGCCGACGTGGTGCTCAACGGCATCACCGGGTCCGTGGGGCTCGGCCCCACGCTCGCCGCGCTCGAGGAGGGCCGCACCCTCGCGCTCGCCAACAAGGAGTCGCTCATCGTCGGCGGCGAGCTGGTGCGCTCCCTCGCGGCGCCCGGCCAGCTCGTCCCCGTCGACTCGGAGCACTCCGCGATCGCGCAGGCGCTGCGCGGCGGCACGGCCGAGGAGGTCCGCCGGCTCGTGGTCACGGCGTCGGGCGGGCCCTTCCGCGGGCGCACGCGCGCCGAGCTCGAGCACGTGACACCCCGCGAGGCGCTCGCGCACCCCACCTGGGACATGGGGCTCGTCATCACCACGAACTCCTCGACCCTCGTCAACAAGGGCCTCGAGGTCATCGAGGCGCACCTCCTCTTCGACGTGCCGTACGACCGCATCGACGTGGTCGTGCACCCGCAGTCGCTCGTGCACTCGATGGTCGAGTTCATCGACGGGTCGACGCTCGCGCAGGCGTCGCCGCCCGACATGCGCCTCCCCATCGCCCTCGGCCTGAACTGGCCGCACCGCATGCACGACGTCGGCGTCCCCATCGACTGGACCCGTGCCGCGACGTGGACCTTCGAGCCGCTCGACGACGAGGCGTTCCCCGCGGTGCTGCTCGCGAAGCGCGTCGGCGAGGCGGGGTCGACCTACCCGGCCGTCTACAACGCCGCCAACGAGCAGGCCGTGCAGGCGTTCCACGCGGGACGCGCCGGCTTCCTCGACATCGTCGACACCATCCGCCGCGTCGTCGACGCGCACGAGACGGCGTCCGGGCCCCTCACGCGCGAGTCGCTGGCGGAGGCGGAGCGCTGGGCGCGGGCCGAGGCCGACCGGGTCCTCGCCGTCTGATCCCCGTAGCGCCGCACGGGTCGGTGCCCGCCCCGTAGCCGGGACCTCGCCCCGGAGGGGTCGCTCCGGCGCGGTGCGGGCCGGCCCCGGCGCGCACGGGGAGACGCGGCTCCGTCATCCGGCTGCACGGCGGCTGCCCTGCCGACGTCCGACCGCCGGTCCGCGGCTCCGCCGTCGACAGCGCGCAGGGAGGCGGATCCGCGGTCGTCCGACCCCCGGTTCGCGACAGCGCCGCCATCGGCCGACTCCGCGGCCAGGTCCCAGCTCCGCCGTCGTGCGGCCGACTCCGCGACCGGGTCCCGGCTCAGCCGTCGTCGGACCCGCCGTTCCCGTTCCCGTTGCCGTTCCCGCCCCCGCCGTTCCCGTTGCCATTGCCGTTCCCGTTCCCGTCGTCCTCCGAGGTGGGCGTGGGCGACGGCGTCGGCGTCGGCGAGGGCGTGGCCGTCCGGGTGGGCGTCGGCGTCGGCGTCGCGGACGGCGTGGGCGTGACGGACGGCGTCGCGCTCTCCGACGGCGCGGGCGTCGGCGTCGGCGTGGAGTCCGCGGCCTCGCGCGCGGCCTCCAGCTCGGCGCGGACGGCGTCGATGCGCGCGATGACGTCGTCGTGCCGGGCCTGGTCGATGGTCCCCTCGGCGAGGTCCTCCTCGGCCGCCGCCCGCAGCTCCTCGAGCTGGGCGAGGGCCTTCTCGTAGTCGCCGTCGGCCGAGGACCGCGTCACCGCGAGCGTCCGCTGCTGGAGGTCGTCGAGGGCGCGTTCGGCGGGCGTCGCGGAGCCGGCGCATCCGGCCAGCAGGAGCAGCGCCGTCGTCGTCGCCGCGAGGCCGACGGCGACGCGCGCACGGAACGGCCGGCGTCCGTCGGCGCGGCTGGCGGTGCGGGATGGGGTGCGGATCACGGGGCGTCCTCCACGCTCTTCTGCAGCTCCTCGAGGCTCGCGCCGAGGGGTCCGGGCACGGACGGGTAGGAGACGCTCCCGTCCTGCGACGACGTGTACGTGACGACGCCCACGACGGCCGCCGCGGCGACCAGGACGGAGACGACGGCGATGCTGAGCGTCCGGGCGCCGCGCCGCGCCGCCGGATCCCGGTCCGCCGCGGGTCGCGCGGCAGCGGGGGAGGTGCGGGGGGCGTGCGCGGTCGCGGC
>NZ_JAVCVL010000159.1:0-6469 GCF_032917815.1 Clavibacter sp. MX14-G9D
CAGCGGCGGCGGCGGCGGCACCAGCAGTGGCGGCACCGGCACCGGCACCGGCACCGCGACGCTCGACCGCGACGGCGCGCACGACCACGACGCGCACGCCCACGACGCCCTGAGCCCCGCCCGCCGCCCGGCCCCCGCGGGCCTCCGCACCGGCCTCGCGACGGGCCTCGGCCTCGTCCTCCTCCTCCTCGCCCTCCGCGCCGCCTCCCCCGCGCTCGGCGACGGCGTGCTGCCCGACCGGATCCAGGACCTCGTCACGCTGTCCGTGAGCGTCATCGTCGAGTCGCTGCCGTTCGTGATCCTCGGCATCGTGCTGTCGATCGTCGTGCAGGTGTGGGTGCCGCCCGGCGTGATCGAGCGGCGCCTGCCGCGCAACCCGTTCCTCCGCCGCGCGTGCATCTCGTTCCTCGGCATGGCGCTGCCCGTCTGCGAGTGCGGCAACGTGCCGCTCGCCCGCGGGCTCGTGGTGCGCGGCTTCACGGTGCCGGAGTCGATCACGTTCCTGCTCGCGGCGCCGATCCTCAACCCGATCACCATCATCACGACGCACGCCGCGTTCGGCTTCGACGGCTGGATCCTCGTGGCCCGGCTCGTGGGCGGCTTCCTCATCGCGAACGTCGTCGGCTGGCTCTTCAGCCTGCACCCGCAGCCCGACCGCCTCCTCACCGACGAGTTCCGCGCCGAGTGCGCCCTGCCGGACCCGCATGCGCACGGCGGCGCGCGCGTGCGGAAGTCGATCGGCCTGTTCGGGCGCGAGGCGACGACGATCATGCCGGCGCTCGTCATCGGCTCCCTGCTGGCCGGCCTCATCCAGGTCGCCGTGCCGCGCGAGGTGCTCGTGACCCTCGGCGGCAGCCCGATCCTCTCCGTGCTCGCGCTCATGGTCCTCGCCTTCGTCGTCTCCGTCTGCTCCAACGTCGACGCGTTCTTCGTGCTCTCGTTCGGGTCCGTGTTCCTCCCCGGCGGCATCGTCGCCTTCCTGGTGTTCGGGCCGGTCATCGACGTGAAGATGCTCGCGCTCATGCGCACCACCTACTCGACCCGCACGCTCGTGATGATCACCTCGGTCGTCGCGCTGATCAGCCTCGCGCTGGGATGGGGTGTCAATGCGATCGCCTGACGACCGGATGCCCGACGACCTGCCCGCCGCCGACCGCGCCGACGACCGGGACGCCGACGACCGGAGCGCCGCGTCGGATCCGCGCGGGTCCGGCCGTGCGCGCCGCCGCCGCGCCGCCGGGGGCCGGGCCTCGTCCACGGTCGGCCTCGTGCTCCTCGCCGCCTGCATCGTCTCGACGCTGTGGCTCACGGTCACCGGGCAGCTCGGCCTCTACATCCACCCGCGCTACTTCGCCTTCACGGGGATCATGGCCGTCATCGGCCTCGTCGCGACCGTCGCCGGGTTCGCCCTGCGGCCCGCGGAGGCCGCGGAGGAGCACGACCACGACCACGGATCCGGCGCCCTGGGCGACGCGGCAGCCGCGTCCTCGGCCGCATCCGACCCCGCGCCCGCCGCCGCACGCCGCCGCCGCGCGTCCCTGCGGTCCCGCGCCTCCCGCCTCGCCGTCGCCGGCGTCGTCACGGTCACGGTCGTCGCCGTCCTCGTCCTGCCGCCCCGCACGCTCACGACGAGCACGGTCACGCAGCGCGCCCTCAACTCCAGCACCGTCGCCTCCGACGCGGCGCCCGACGAGGAGCTCCTCGGCACGAGCGACTTCTCGACCCTGGGCGTGAAGGACTGGTCGCAGCTGCTCGCGCAGACCACCGACCCGACCTTCTTCACGTCGAAGTCCGTGGACATCACGGGCTTCGTGAGCGCCGACCCCGACGACCCGGACGACGTCTTCTACGTGACCCGCTTCGTCGTCACCTGCTGCGCGGTCGACGCGCAGCCCGTCGGCGTGCCCGTCTACCAGCCCGGCTGGGCGTCCACGCTCGAGACCGACGAGTGGGTCACGGTCACCGGCCCGTTCGCCTCGAACCCGAGCGCGCGCAGCCGGCAGCCGCTCGCCGTCATGCCCGCGACCGTCGAGCAGGTCGAGCAGCCCGCCGACCCGTACGTCTACTGAGCCGCCCGTGACCGACGCCGCCGCCTCCCCGCGCGCCTTCCGCCGGGCGTTCACCGCCGTGGTCGTCGTGCTCGTCCTCGTCTGCGGCGGGCTGCTCGCGGCCGCCGGCAGCCAGGGGCCGCGGCTGGTGCGCACCGACGTCGATCCGCTCGCCGTCGTGCAGCAGTCCCGGCAGCGGCTCGTGCTCGCGGCGAACCGCCCGCTCCAGCCCGTCGACGCGTCGCGCGTGCGGCTCGAGCCCGGCGCCGAGTTCACGGTCGACACGCAGGCCGACCGCATCGTCATCGACTTCGCGCGACCGCTCGCCTACGACGCCGACTACACGGTCGCCGTCGACGGCGTGCAGGGCATCGGCGGCGGTCCGGCGGCCGATCTCCGCACCTCGTTCCGCACGGGCGACCCCGGCATGCACGTGCTCGTCCGCGGCGGCGAGCAGCAGGCGGACCGCATCGTCCGGCAGCGGGTGGCGGGCACCGGATCCGGCGCGAGCGACGTCGTGTTCGAGGCGACGAGGATCCAGGAGTACGCCGTCGTCGGGCAGTCCCTCGTCGTCGCGACGCTCGAGGACGACGGCACGAACGGCCTCGTCATCGCCGCGCTCGACGGCTCCGGCCAGGTCCCGCTGCCGCTGCCCGACCGCGGGACGCTGCAGGACCTCCATGCCGAGGACACGGGCACCACCGTCGGCTTCCGCTTCACGAGCGCCGACGGCGGGCGCTTCGACGACACGCTCATGGTCGACGACGTGGCGGCCGGCGCCGCCCCCGAGCCCGTGCTCGGTCTCGACGGGCAGGCGGTCTCCGCGCAGGCCTGGGGCTTCGTCCCCGGGCGTCCCCAGCTGGTGGCGCACGGGCAGGACGGCGACCTCTACCTCATCACCGTCGACGGGTCGGCGCCGATCGTCCCGCTCGGGCGGCACGGCACGCTGGGGCCGTTCTCGGCGGACGGCACGCGCCTCGCGGTCACGGATCCGGGCACGACGACCGAGATCGACCTGCGCACCGCCCAGCAGACGACGCTCCCCACCGAGACGGGCGGCCAGGACCTGCAGTACGACGGGGCCATCTCGTTCGTGCCCGGCGACGACGGCGCGGTGCTGCGCGTGCGCACGGCGCTGGATCCCGCCACGGGCGCGGCCACGCAGCGGCTGGTGGTCGTCCGCGACGGCTCGGCGAGCGACGTCTACGTGCCCGCGGACCCGGCGACCCGGATCACGGGGCTCACGGTCACCCCCAACGGCCGCTTCGCCCTGCTCGAGACGGTGCCGGACCCGGCCCGCGGGGCCAGCGACGAGTACCCGCGGAACCCCCGCGACACGAGCGTCACCACGCTGCTCGTCGAGCTGTCCACGGGCACGGTGACCCGCAGCGTCGCCGGCTTCGAGGTCACGATCGGCTGAGCGGGGTCCCGCCGTCCCGTCCCGCCCGGGGACCCGCGGCCTGCGTGAGGAGCGACGCCGCGGCGACGAGGACGAGCACCAGCACCATCGCGCCGCGGAGCCCGAAGTGCTCGCCCAGGAAGCCGAGCACGGGAGGGCCGACGAGGAAGGCGACGTAGCCGACCGTCGCGACCGCGGCGACGGACGACGTGGGGTCGTCGCCGTCGGCGGCCGCGGAGAGCGTCACGGGGAAGCCGAGGGCGGCGCCCAGCCCCCACAGCACGACCGCGCATCCGGCCGCGACGGGGCTGTCGACGAACACGACGACGGCGATGCCAGCCGCCGAGACGAGCGCGCTCACCCGGAGCACGGCCGCGTTGCCGAAGCGCGCGAGGAGCGGCGCGCCGACGAACCGGCCGACGGTCATGGCGGCCGCGAACGCCGTGAACACGACCGTGCCGACGGTCGGCGACGCGCCGTGGCCGTCGACCATCAGGAGCGGCAGCCAGTCCATCGCGGAGCCCTCCGCCAGGGCGAGGGCCAGCACGATGGCGCCCAGCATCAGCACGCGCCGCTCCCGCATGGCCTGCAGCAGCGACCGGCGCGGGGATCCCGCCGCCTCCGCGGACGCGTCCCGGTCGACGCGTCCCGTGGCGGACGACACCGACCGGACGACGGTGACGAGCAGGACGCCGCCGAGCGCCGCGACGGCGAGGAGCTGCCCGACGACGGGGAAGTCGACCGCGGTGAGGCCGATCCCCACCACCGATCCCAGCACCGTGCCCAGGCTGAAGCACCCGTGCATCGCGGGGAGCACCGAGCGTCCGAGCGCCGTCTCGATGGCCGCGCCCTCGAGGTTCAGCGCGATCTCCGAGAAGCCGATGCCGAGCCCGGTCAGGGCGAGCCCGACGAACACGCCGGGGGTGGAGGAGAGGCTCGCGGAGATCCCGACGAGCGCGATGCCCGCCGTGAAGGACGCCCCGCCGAGCGCGACCGTGAGGCGCACGCCATGCCGGCGCACGAAGGCGGCCGACGTCAGCACCCCGGTCATCGACCCGACGGAGAGGCCGAGCAGCACGAGGCCCATCTCGGCCGTGGACGCCGCAAGGAGGTCCCGGACGGCGGGCGTCCGGACCACCCACGAGGACATGCCGATGCCGAACACGAGCATGAACGCGTACACCGCCCGCCGGCGCCCGAGGAGCGCCGCGGCGTCCCGGCGGGTGTCCGTCGTCGCGTCCCCCGCCGTCGCGTCCGTCGTCGTCCCGTCCTGCATGCCCGCCCCGATCCGTCCGTGCCGACCTCGAGTCAACCAGGTCGGCCCGGCGCCCTCACGCCGGGGAGGCGGTGCGGCGCACGGCGACGACCGTCACGTCGTCGGGCAGCGTGCCCGCCGGCGCGAGGCCCGTGATGCCCGCGACCGCGCCGGCGGCGCTGGGCCCGGCCGCCGTCGCGGCGTCCGCCGCGCGGTCGAGTGCCGCCACGGTCCCGTCGAAGAGGTCGAGCACGCCGTCGCTGCAGACGAGCAGCAGGTCGCCGGGGCCGAGGTGGACGGTGCTCGTCACCCACTCCTGCTCGCCCAGCGCGCCGAGGGGCAGGTTGCGCGACGGGATCTGCTCGCGCGAGCCGTCCGCCCGGCAGATGAGCCCGAGGCCGTGCCCGGCGTCCACGATCGCGACGTCGCCGCTCGCCGCGTCTAGCCGCAAGTGCAGCAGGGTGACGAAGGCGCCGTTCGCGTCGAGGTCCGGTTCGACGGCCCGGTCGACGACGGCGAGCGTGCGGCCGGGGTCGAGGGTCGGGAGGGCGGTGCGGAGCGACGCGCGCACGGTCGCCGCGATGACCGCGGCGCCGACGCCCTTCCCCATCACGTCGGCGAGGGTCACGACGATGCCGTCCGGGGTGCGGTGCCAGTCGAAGAAGTCGCCGCTGACCTCCCCGCTCGGCACGCACTCGCCCGCGACCTCGTAGCCCGGCACGTCGGGCACGGACTGCGGCAGGAGCCGCCGCTGGACGCCGCCGCCCTCGATCAGCTCCTGGCGTGTCCGGGCGGCGGAGGCGGCGAGCATCCGCGCGACCTGCTCTCCGCTGAGCGACGCCATGCTGAACGACACCACGACGAGGAGCACCAGGGTGATGAGCGTCGTCGACGGGGTGCCGAACCACGTCGTGAAGGCGGGGCTGCGCGGCCCGGTCGCGAGGAAGACGGCGAACCGGGCGGCGTAGTACGCGGCCAGCGCCCCCGAGGAGAGCAGGAGCGGCCAGCGCGTGCGGGACAGCCCGGCCTCGAGGAGGGCGAGCTCGCGCGTCGACAGGCCGATGAGGGTGCTCATCAGCCCGAGGTACAGCGGCCCCGCGGACCAGTCGTTCGTCGCGGGCGCGTCCGCGCAGGAGACGGCGACCATGACGACCGCCGGGGCGACGACGAGCCACCACGGCGTCGGGCGCCCGCGCAGCGACCGGCTCCCCATCCAGACGGCGGCGGCCCCGGCGACGTTGAGCCCGTTGCCGAGAGGGTTCGCCCAGACCTGGTCGACGGTGCCGTCGCGGAGGTAGAGCAGCGATCCGGCCATGAACAGCGCGAGGGCGCTGCACCACCAGAAGCTGAAGGCCGAGCGGGTGCTGCGGAACGTGACGAGCGCGAAGAGCAGGAACAGCGTGAGGGTGGCGACGCCGAAGGCGACGCGGAGCGTCAGCGAGTCGAGCACGGTGCGGTCGCCTCCCATCCGTCGGGATCTCGGGGAGGTCCGTCCGGGGTGCGGCGGTCGCGTCGACCGTGGTCGACCGCGCTCCGCCGGCGGCGATGCCGACGGCCCCCCGGGCGTCGGCAGTGCGTCTGGTGCCCAGGCTACCGATCCGCGGGGCGTCCGAGGGGCCCGCGCGGCGCCGATCGGGCCCGGACGCGCCGACGGCCCCGGCTCCCGGAGGGAGACGAGGCCGTCGATGCGTTCCGCTGTGATCGCAGGTGGTGCGTTCCCGGCGTGTGCCGGGTGGGTGCTACTTGGTGTTGACGGTGATCTTCGCG